>CANDRW010000036.1 GCA_947388675.1 uncultured Clostridium sp.
TTGAACCTGGTCTTCTATGATACATAGAACCATGTCCCATAGGTCCTCTTGATTGACCATGACGTTTAATAACACCTTGGAATCCTTTTCCTTTTGAAGTTCCTTGAATATCTAGTTTATCTCCTGCTACAAAAGTATCAGCTTTTAATTCATCTCCTACTTTTACTTCTTCTACAGAATCTACTCTAAATTCTCTTAAATGTTTTTTAGGTGTTAAATTAACTTTTGTATAATGACCTTTTACAGGTTTAATTACTTTATGTTCTTTTACATCTCCGAAACCTAATTGAATAGCATTGTATCCATCAGTTTCAACTGTTTTTACTTGTACTACTGTACATGGACCAGCTTCAATAGCTGTTACTGGAATTACTTTTCCTTGTTCATCAAAAATTTGAGTCATTCCAACTTTTTTTCCAATTAATGTTTTACTCATTGTCTATGTTTCCTCCTAACTATTGGCTGATTTTTTTAATCAGCTTGGTTTAAATTCTTTTTAAGGATTACAATTTCACTTTGTAAATCTTTAGTTATCTGTAACTCGCTACGCTTCATACAGCTAACTCATCTTTACTGTGTTCAATTGCATAAGCTAAGTGTAACGTTCGAAATGGCGCTTCGCTTGTTTCTCACTAACACTATAGCTTAATTTCTATGTCAACACCAGCTGGCAAATCAATTTTCATTAGGTTGTCAACTGTTTTTTGTGTTGGGTAAAGAATGTCAATTACTCTTTTATGTGTTCTCATTTCAAATTGTTCTCTTGAATCTTTGTGTTTGTGTGGAGAACGTAAAATTGTAACTATCTCCTTTTCTGTTGGTAATGGAATAGGACCTGATACTTTAGCTCCTGTCTTTTTAGCAGTATCTACTATTTTTTCAGCAGACTGTTCTAAAACAACTGAATCATAAGCTTTTAGTCTTATTCTAATTTTTTCGCTTGTTACTGTAGTTTCTTTCTTTGTTGCCATTTAAAAATTCCCTCCTTCTAATTTCCCTGGACTTTTTCGCCCATATTTTGGTCGGAAGTTATAACGCACTCTGGTGTTTCATTTATTACCAATATAAAAGCCCAAGTTTTGTATGTGTTCACTTGGGATAAGTGCTTTTCATTTTGTAACTTACCGCCTTGGTCTAAGCCACGACATACTCCATAAGAGTTCCCTCCAAATCCAGAAAAGTTCTAAATTCGTAGCCACATCTTACTTCATCGCCAAATACATACTGTAACATTATACAACGTCTTTTTGGTAAAGTCAATCACTTTCTGTATATTTTCATAAATTTTACATAATTTTAATTTTATGATATAATATAAGGTAACTGGTATATCCAGACATTTATAGAAAGAGAGTGATTTGTATGTCACCTATGTCAATCCCGCCTCTTGCTCTGAGAGCTATTGTTCTCAGCTTTCCGCTTAATCCGCGGAAAATTACGGATAAGTTACTTTCAGATATAGAAACGATCAATTTTGTTGATTCCTCTTCTGTATATGGAAGTAACATGCGCTTGGTCTACAACACCAGCACAAGGTTAAAGTTATACTTGCCGAATTTCTCTGATGGTAGTTTTTCCACTACATTTTCGGTAAGCGGAGACATGCCTGAGGAAAGGCTCACCCGTTTAATCAATGTTTATGGGTTAGCCGCCTCCTTAAAGCTGTTTGACTTTATCCACTATATTGCTGGTTCACACCTCATTGTCTGCATTTCGATATCAAGTTCGCTCAATGACACAAACAGCAGTGAAAGCGTTGCAGTTCTCAACGACCTTCAAAAGTTCCTACAGGTGCAAAATCCAACCATTCATAGCAAGTAAACTCTTTTTCCTCCCTCCTCCATCCATTGGTAGTGAGGGATTTTTTTATTAAATAAATTTCCTGTAAAGGAAAAAGAAGTACTATAATAGTACTTCTTATCTTTATTATTTATTATTCTGCTGATTCTGTATCTGTAGTTTCTTCAGTTTCAGGAGCTTCATAAGCTTCTAATATAGCTTTTTGAATCTTCTCTCTAGTATCAGCATTGATTGGATGAGCTATATCCTTGAATTCTCCGTTTGGAGTTTTTCTGCTTGGCATAGCTATAAATAATCCATTTTGGCTTTCGATAACTTTAATGTCATGTACTGCAAACTCGTTATCGAATGTTACAGAAGCAACAGCTTTCATTCTGTTTTCTGAATTTACTTTTCTTAAACGTACATCTGTAATTTGCATTTTAAGTACCATCCTTTCCAGTTTTTTATACATTTCTTATGTACAATTATATTATTCGCCAAAAATATAAAATTTCCTTCTTTATTTTACAATTATTTTAACTTTTTTTCTTTTCACCTTTTTCTTTTGCTTACATATCATATTATAACCTTGTTTTTTCCTTTTATTCATTTTTTATATTATCCCAATTTTTTTATATAAGTGTCTTGAAAAAAACTGACTAAAAGTATATAATTAAGCTTGCGAATTAACGTTTATTTAAAGGGGTGTTATTCTTTGGCAAATATAGAAGAACTAAAACAATATAAAAATGTACATATGATAGGAATTGGTGGCATCAGTATGAGTGGAATTGCCGAAATTTTAAAATTTTGGGGATTTCATGTAACAGGTTCAGATACTTCTAGTTCAGAAGTTACCGAAAAATTAATCACTAGTGGTATACCTGTAACCATAGGTCATAACTTGGAAGATGTTGCAAAAGCAGATGTTGTGGTTTATAGTGCTGCTGTTCGTAAAGATGATATTGAACTTACAAAAGCTCATGAATTAAACATTCCTACTATTGAAAGAGGAACTTTTCTGGGAAAAATTACAAAGGCTTTTAATAATACCATATGTGTATCTGGTACCCATGGTAAAACTACTACTACTTCTATGGTTTCAGTTTGTTTCTTAGAAGCTATGAAAGACCCTTCTATTCAAGTAGGTGCTTTCTTGAAGCCTCTTGACGGAAATTATAGAGTTGGTGGTAGTGAATATTTCATTATTGAAGCTTGTGAATATGTAGAAAGTTATTTAAAACTATTTCCTAAAACAGAAATTATTTTAAATATTGATAACGACCATTTAGACTATTTTGGTTCTATTGAAAATATTGTTCGTTCTTTCAGTAAATATGTTACTTTATTACCAGAAGATGGCTTATTAGTTGTTAATTGGGATGATATTTATTGTAGGACTGTTGCTAAAAATACTAAAGCTAAAACTATTACCTTTGGCATCGAAAATGAAACTGCCAACTTCTTTGCTAGAAACATTACTTTTGACAAGAATGGCTTCCCTACTTTTGACGTTTATTATAATAATACTTTTTATAAGACTATTCGTTTATCAGTTCCTGGTAAACACAATGTATTAAATGCTTTATCTTGTATTGCTGTCTGCCACGAATATGGTATTGAAAAAGAAGATATCAAAATCGGTTTGTCCAAATATACAGGTGCTCATAGACGTTTTGAATATATTGGTTCTTTTAATAAAGGCGTTAGTGTTTATGATGATTATGGTCATCACCCAACTGAAATTGCTGCTACCGCTAAAGCTCTAATGCAAAAAGATTACCGAAAATCATGGGTAGTTTTTCAGCCACATACCTATAGCAGAACTAAAAATTTACTAGATGAATTTGCCAAAGCTTTACTTGATTTTGATCATATTATTATTACAGATATCTATGCTGCTAGAGAAGATAATACATATAATATTTCTTCTATGGACTTAGTACAAAAAATAGAGTCATATGGTAAGAAAGCAATTTATATTTCAGATTTTGATGAAATTGCAAAATATCTGAAAGAACGCACCATTGAACGTGATATCGTTTTAACATTAGGAGCAGGAACGGTTACTAACATTGGTCCAAAATTAGTAGATCAAAATTGATTGTTATAAATAAAAAAGCTATATATTATATAGCTTTTATTTATGCAATAATTCTAACTTAAGGCTTATAATTTTGCTCTGATAAGGTTGGAAACTTAAATTGTTTTCCATCTTCTGATATTCTTCCATCCTCTTTATGGTCAACTTTAAATTCTGTTGCTCCTTTTAAGAAATACTTATATTTTAATTCTTGTGTTAATTCTCCTCCCCCTGTTATAATTGGGTCATCCCAAGTCACATCAACTGCGTACCAATTCTCATTAATTTGTACATAATTCCAAGCATGGCTTTCTTCCTCCCCTTGTGAGTTAGTTGCTGTTCCTGAAACAAGAACACATGGAATTCCTGAAGCATCCATCAAATATTTAAAAGCTCTTGCATATCCTTCACATACAGCTTTATTATCCGCCAATGCTCCATAAATAGTATGCTGATTCTTTGAAGTATTATCATAACTTACTACTTCGACTAGCCAGTTGTGCACTTTTCCTATTTTACGATAAATACCATCTGTAGCAATCTGTTCTGCCATTTGCTTTCTCACATCTTCTAAGTAAGATTTTGCTTTTTCTACTTGTTCTTGCGTCTGAAAAGTATCTATATAATAACTTCCGTTATTTCTTGGGCCTATGGATACTTGATAGGTTCTAATCCCTCCAAGACTTTCATATTTTATATTGATATTTACTTTTGTAACATCAATATAAAATAAATCTACATTATCATAAATAAAGGCATCCCATGCTGCTTGAAAAGCTTCGGTTAGCTCATCTTGTCCACCTTCTGTATTTAATAAAGTATTAAATCTTGTTCCATAATCTACACTATAATTTCCTGAAATCAATTTAGCTTTATTATTTTTTAATTCTGTATAAATCGTTTTAGCTGTATCATCTAATTGACTATAGTAATAGGTTGAAACAAAACTTTCTGTTGTTGGCTCAATCGTTGTCGTTCCTGAAGAATCAATATTAGGGTCTATCAAAACTAAATTGCCAACTGTCTCATTGGTAGCCGTATTCTGTTCTTCATTGTTTTGTCCCTCTACTATATTTTGTTCCACATTATTCTCTGGATTTTCTATATTTTGATCAACAACTGGTGTTATATTATGACTAACACTTATCGCTGCTAAAATTATTAAAAAAATTAGTGCTATACCTACTAAAACTGAAATTAAAATGACAAAAATTTTATTATTTCTCATACTATCCCCTCTACTTATTTTTATTCATTTACTTGCCTCATTTGCTTTAACATAATATCTGCAAAAACTCCATATCCCTGGCTAGGATCATTGACCAATACATGTGTTACTGCTCCTACAAATTTTCCATCTTGCACAATGGGCGCTCCACTCATTCCTTGAATAATTCCACCTGTTTTTTCTAAAAGTTCTTCATCAGTTACCTTTAATAACATACTTTTATTATCTTCATTATTGCCCGCAAAAACTTTTTGAATTTCTATATCAAAGTACTGTATTTTGCCGTTTTCTAATTCGCAAATAATCTGTGCTGCTCCAGTTTTAATTTCTTCTCTAGTGGCTACCTCTATAGCCTCTTTAGCAGAAATAGAAAGATAGGATGGTGCATCTAATAGTCCATAAACACCAAAAGCTGTATTTTTTGTAATTCTTCCTAAAGTATATCCAGACTCAATAGTCCCCCTTATTTCCCCTGGTTTTCCTTTTTCACCTTTTTGGATATTTAAAATATTCGTAGTAACTAATTCTCCATTTGCAATTTTTATTAAGTCTGATGTATCTACATCTAAAATGCCATGTCCTAAAGTAGCAAACATCTTTGTTTCTGGTTCATAAAAGGTTAATGTTCCTACACCTGCTGCAGCATCTCTTACCCAAAGACCTAGTTTATATCCTTCGTCTCCACTCTTGACTGGTTTCATGCTTGTTGTAATGGTTTCTTCTTCACGAATATATTTGATATTAATTCTACTTCCCTTGCTAGCATTTACTTCTTTCATTAATTCTGCGGTACTTCCGAATATCATTCTCGTTGATTTGAATAATTCTGTCTCCCTCTTGAATTCCTGTATTCTCATAGGGTCTTTTTCCTTCTATTTCTGACATACCTACCACTAAAACACCATCTGTATATAACTTCATTCCAATTGCTTTTCCAATAGGAACAACACTAGTTTTAGGAATAACATTAACACTTACATCTTTTACTTTAAATAAATGAAATAAGCTTAAACTAAAGTCTAATTTACCTACTTGTTCTATCTTGGTATGGTTTAAATTACTTACTGTCTGCACTGTCTGTAAATTGTTACTTTCTTTTGGAACCAAAGTAGTTCCAAATAAAGTATTAATTTTCAAATTCTCTCCTTGCATAATAATATATTGACTTGGCAAGAATGAGATATAGCAGACATAAGCATAAATAACAAGTAGTAAAAGAATAATGATAATTTTTTTAACATTTTTCATATGGTTCTCCCTTTTTATAATACCTACTTTTATTTAGGATAACCATATTTTTGTTTTTTAAACATTATCGATTTGTTTTATATAAGTTATTTTTTTCTCTTCCAAAAATCGTAAAATATTTTTGTCTTAGACGACTAACATTTCTTTCTATATTATTGTTAATAATGTCATCTAAGTCATATTTACCACTAGAATTTACTAAACACTGATAACAAGGTGTATATGGAACATATCTTCTATTTGGTGGATCACTATCATATACATGGCGATAATAATAAGAAGCTATTTTTTCCTCATCTACTGTCTGTTCTACAGTTTGTCTTTGAAAAGCAGTATTGATATAGCCACCTACTATCATTTCTTGATTTTGAGTACTTTCTACTAAGTAAGGACAGTTTGCTAAATGATATTTTCCATCACTAGTAATTAAATAAAGTGCATCACTATCTACAAATTCATTGTTTTTATCATTTGGAATAACAACATAGTCATTAAAATATTTTGTACCTAGTGGCATTCCTTGCATAAAGGAAATCATACATACATTATTAACTACTTTTTCCCAATCTTCCTCTGTTAATTGTGGTAATGCATAAGAAAAAGAACTTGCATTACTGTTATAACTATTGATTGCTGCTACTAAGTTTGTTTCAATTGCATTTTTGATAACAGCTATCCTATGTTGATTAAAGGTTGATGATGGTTCTTCTGGATCTTTTGAAGTATCAAAAATCTTTTCATCTCCTGCATTGAACTCCAAGTTTTCTCCACCTGTTGTTACTTCAATGGTTCCATCTTCCTTTCTTACTACTGTACGAATATTGGCTTGTTTAATATCTCTCAAATTATCATAAACCCATTTACTGAACTTGTAAGCTTCTTTATAATATTCATAACTACTACTTATTTTTATTGTTTCAGCAATTGCGGCTTTCGTAGTAACACCTTGAATTGCATGCCCTACACCTTGATCATACCAGAAATATCTATTTTCATCTGTTTCAGAAACATTTCCATTGATATATACCTTTTGGTTTTGATGTACTACATATTGATATTCTCCATCACCAAATTTATCATTTGGACTAGAAAATTTCAAATATTCTGTTAAGTATTCTGGACTATTTTCAATTGTAATATCTCTATAATTCCCATCAAAATCTTTATTCGGGTCAATTTGAATTAAGTGCCCAGACTTATTGATATATTGTCGCTCTCTTCTGCCTGTCTCTTCGTTTTCACAAGTAATATATCCATAAATACTAATAAAATTGTCTAAGGTATAGTTAACTATAAAATTGTCACTACCTCTTTTATATTGACATGAATAATATACAAAAGGTTTTAAACCATATTCATACAAATCTGGATCAGTTATATCTTCCGTTTCTGTATTAATTGTCATATCCCACAATTCACCAGATTCATTAATTTTAGGTCCTTCATATACGTTATATCTTTTTCCATAAATATAGTAACCATCATACAATGTAAATACAATTGCTGGAATAAAAGCTTGTAAATCTGATTTATTATAATTCAAGTTCGCTGTTAGAGAGTTATAAAAGGCATTTACAGCAGCTTCAATATCTCTGATTTTAGAGTCACTTACACTAGAATAATAACTGTTCGTAGTATTAATTTGAAATGCTTTTACAGCATCATGTGTTGCGTCACTTAAATATGCCCTGTATTCTCCTTGTCTTTTCATGACATCAGTTTGTGTTTGTACATAAAATGACATAACTAACACAATTGGCAACATGATGATAACAAAAATAACAGCTAAATATTGAAATTTCATGCCTCTAGTTCCTTTCTTATCTCTTTCCTTTAGTTTAAAATAAGAGTGGAAAAACTATTCCACTCCTGATTTATACTGCGTTTAGAACAGTTCCTTTAGTTTTACTTGGATGCTCCATTTACACTTACAGTACCAGCATGTTGACCTGCAATTTGATATGTATCATCTCCACTAATACTATAGAAAAATCCTCTTAACATTTCTGCAATTGTTTTATTTGTATTTTTTGCAGTAACTTTGAAAATGTCTCCTTCTTTTAATGCTATTCTCTTATCATTCTCTAATCTTTCCTCAATCTGACTTGTATATTCATTATAATACAAATTCTCACCAATTTTCGTGATGTCTGCTTGTGTTACCTTTACACCTGGATTTTCATCAAGATGCTGGATTTCCATTTCAACATCATACGTATTTCCTGTACTAGAAAGTGTTGATATAAATTCATCATAATTATCCATTGTTAACTTTCCAGTATTTTTTACTTTTTCTACAAATTCTATTACGGCATTTTTGACAGTCAACTCTGAAATATCATCAGTCCTGTCTGCCATAGACATTAGTGGAAATATGAACATTAAGATTGCTGCTAAAAATATTGCAATAATGGTAATAAAACTATCTGACATATTGAATACCCCCTTTTTGTGTTATCATATGCTATCTTTTGTTTTCTATTTATTAGTTATCTTTTATCAATTGATACACAATTACTCTTTTGTTCTTATTATCTCTAATGCCTTGATTTAACTCTGATGCAAAAGTACCTTTATTATTTGTTCTGTATTCACCTATAGTTTCTCTAAATTTTTCATCTTGAAAATATTCCATGAAACTTCTTCCATTAACAATATTTTCATAATTATATGCTTTACCAGAACCATTAGGCCATTCATATGCTCCACCTTCTATAAAAGCTTCTAGATTCTTTCTAGTTTCTATTGGATCACCAACCCATGGTTCACGACGAACTAATTCTTCATTAACATCAAAGGAACAAATTCTAGGATTTTCTTTCTTGCTTTCATTTTCCATTCCTGGATATTTGTCTACTGTAAAATCCTTTATTGCATATACTCCATCTTCTTTTTCATGTTTAGCCCAATTGTCTTTGTTTGTTTGTGTTTTATATAGTTCTAATCCTTTTCCATTTTCATCTAAAAATACTACAGTATAATTTTCTTTATAATACTTATATAAGGTAGGAATAATGGTTTCTAAACCCACTATTCTGTTTTTTATATTATTTGAAATATCCATTTCTAAGTATTCATAGTAATTAGTTCTATCACTGGCATACACAACTGTATCAACAGTACTTCTTGCTTGTGAAAATACAGTCATTGCCACTGTTAGGGCAATGACAAATATTAGCACTGCTCCTGCCATAATAATGGCATCTGACGCATTTTCCATAATTTTCTCCTATTACTTAACTATTTTTTTGTAATTGTGATAACCTCTACTAAACCTGTTTTAGTATTAACAGTATAATTAATATCATATCTTGCAGTAGTTACAATTGCATTCCTTACAGGTGTTAATTCATTTGGATCTGTTATCTCTCTTGCATCACTTGATAGTCCTACAGTAGTAATTTTTACTTGTCTACTAGTATCATCCATATATTGTGAGTTATTAGTAATAACTGCTGAAATGACAGATTTAGCAATAGTTCCTTGTCTATTATTTCCTGCATTACTTGTGAATTTTGAATTAAAGCTATCAATTTCTTGTTGTGACATTGATGATAAAGCTTCATCTGGGTTTAAGCTTTGTACAACAATAACGCCTACACTTACTAAAACAATTGAAATTAGGATTGCTCCTGCAATAATTAATGCTTTTGATGCATTCTCCATAATAAAATTCCTCCCTTTAACTTTTGTATCTTTTAAAAATATATTTTCTTTTGGATTTTAGTCCAATATTAAAATCTAATTAAACTTGTTCAAAATATAAGCTTTTTACTTGCTTATTTGACTCATGATATTCTATCTTAGTGCATTTAAAACTAGCTGCTCCATAAAAACTAATAAAAGTTTCTATTTCTTTTGATAAAATATCTTCCATTTTAACTGGTTCCTCTTTTTCAGAAAATTTAATTTCTATCAAAAGAGATTTATCTGTTTCTATATAGTATCTATCATTGCTGTCTTTTGCAATGTCATTCTTTTTATTGTAATCCATCGCTTTATTGAGTACAGTTGCTAAATCTGTTCCTAATATTGTTTTTTCATAGTATACTTCATATTGTCTATTAAAGCTTTGCATTTGAATAACATCTTTTCTATAATTATACAATAAATAGACAGCAAATAGCAAGATAATTATAAAAATTCCTAAAATTACTAATAATTTTTTCTTCATTCTTTTTCCTTAATTTTTAATTTATCTTTCTAAAGATAACTTTGCTTACTCTGTTTGCTTGTTCTGGATTGTCAAATCTAACCTCTTCGCATTTATAATATTGTAAACTTCCTAGCATATTACCGCTTGCATCTTTTCCTACACTTTCATTATTCAATAAATCAACTAATTGCTGTTCTGTAAATTGTGTTAACTCTTTTCTGTCATTTCCTATTAAAATTACTTGAATGTAAAATGGCTCTTGATAATCTGATATGTCATATCCCATTTGTTCATTTGTTTTTTTTGCAAACTTAGCTAAGTTTACAATATCATGAATAGTACATTCTTCACTTCCCTGATATTTTAAAAAGTTATTATTAAACTCTGCTATTACTCTACTATCAACTTGTTCTTGTATTTGTTTACTACTTCCACCAAATGCTGTAAATAGGTATACTGCAATAGATAATATGATAACACCAATTAAAATACCACCCGACATAATAAGGGCTTTTGAAGCATTTTCCATGTATGTTCTCCCTTCTTATTTTAGTTATAAACCTCATAGTTTTCGTCTATTACTTGTTCAAAGTACATACTTTTTATTCTTCCAGATGAATTATAGGTAGTTCTATTACTAATACAAACAAATGGCATATTTTTAAATTCTTTTAACAATTGTTCTGCATTTAAGTTACCATTACTTTCATTATTCTGTAACTCGTCTATATAATTTTTTAATTGCAATTTATTTGCTCCATTACTTGTTGTCGTTTCAACTAAAACATATTCTCCTTGCATATCGCCGCTTTTTATACTTTGTCCTTTTTACCACACCATTACTATCTACTAATGCCTCAGCAGTGTAATTATAAAGACATACTGTTACTGTAATTTCATTTTCTGCTATATATTTTGGATCTGCATCTTGTAATACTCTATAGTTATAATCTTCTAGCAGATTTTTGAGCGATAAAAGTTCACTTCCATAGAGAGATTTATCAAAAGTGTTAAATTTTCTG
Source organism: uncultured Clostridium sp. (assembly GCA_947388675.1). Lineage (GTDB taxonomy): Bacteria > Bacillota > Clostridia > TANB77 > CAG-508 > CAG-273. Next base: position 11,520 of record CANDRW010000036.1, read on the forward strand.
TTATACTTTTCTAATTGTTCTATCGATAAAGATACCCCCTGCTCTGTATAAACATCACCTATTGGTCTAAATACTAAAACAAGCACTGACAAAATAATAACTCCAATTAAAATACCACCAGCCATAATAATAGCTTTTGATGCATTCTCCATATTTTCCTCCTTTTACAGCTTTTAAGTTCCTGTTGTTGTTCTAACTGAATTTAGTGAACTTGTCATACTTGTAATACCAATGAATACCAATGGTACAATTAAGTATCCAACAAATAGAACTATCATTGGAGCAAAACCAATTACCTTTCCTATTCTTCCTTTTCTAGAAATTAATCTTTCGTTAGATTCTTTTCTCTTTTCTTGGTAGTAATCTCTTTCTGTATCTAATTCGTCGAAAGCATCCTCAATTGGAATCTTTTCAACTGCTGCTTGCAAACTTTCTACAATTCTAATAAATGGTTGATAAGTAACATCTTCTTTTAATTGTTCTAATGCTTCCCATGCACCACTTTCATAGTTATTTACACATTTGCTAATTGGTTCTCTAAAGATATTAGCATATCTTTCTAGCCACTCTAAAATGATTTCCACATTTACTCTCTCAATCTTCATTAACATTAAGATAATAGTGTTGAACTGCATTACCTCGTCTTCCATTTCTAGTTGTCTCATCTTAGCTTGGAAAATTAACATCCAAATTGGTGCCATATAAGCAATTACTGCAAATACTAATGCAAGCAACACTTCAAACCATTGTAGTGTTTCACTACTAACTAATTTTAATTTTTCCAAGACTCTTTGTGCTGCTGTTTCTAGTTCTTCGTCACTACTTTCTATGTAATCTTTGTTTACTTTTCCTTGTCTCATCACTTTTTGAATTTCTTCTACTTTTGTTTCTGGTTGTCCTCTATAATACTCTAAATATTCATTATCCGACTCTGTTAACTTCATAGCCTTATTGTTATCCTTCGAAGCCATTTGACCGATAAACATCATAATCTTCTGTTGGGTCTGTATAAACTCCATTAATTACTAGTGTATGTACATAACTAAATAAGAAAATACTTATACCGAAAGTCATGACACATAATATAATTCTATTAATATAAATCCATTGCACTTTGTCTTTACTTGCTGCATCTTTCATTTTCTTTTTTAATGTTCTATCTTCTTTTGTTCCTTCTTTTGGAATAAACAAGTCTACAAACTTCTTAATAAGTTTAATATTGTATAGTCTTTCTTGCCAAGGATTTTCTGTATTTTTAGTACTCATTGCCGTTGAACCATTGTCTTTTAACTTTCCTATTAGTAAGTAACAAACAAAGGTTAAAATTAAAATTAAAATTTGTACTATAAATCCTGTTTTTCCATTATAAAAACTTTCTGTAAAGCTAAATTGTGAAACTGCCCAATTCTTAATTGGTTCTAATGCCAAAATTGGTACAATCGAGATAACTGATAAACTTTGGAAAGTATAGTCTAATTTATCTCTTTTCAAAATTTCTAGTTGCATTTCTTGTGTAATATTGTTTAAGTTTTTTAAATATAGTGATGTTTTATCTATTTTACGGTCACCAAATTCTTTTGTTAAATAAGAAACTCCTGCGAATTCTTTTAAATAGCTATTTGGCGCAATATCGTAATATTTTTCTAATTCTGATTCTGGATCATTCGAAATTAATACTTCATAAATTTTCTCTGCTTGCCTTGACATTTCTGGTTTTTCATCATCTTGTGCGACCTGATAAATTGCTTCTTCTACCATGTTAAATTCATGATAAGCATGTCTAATTTCTGAGAAAAATTCAATTTGTTCTCTTAGTAACTTATTATCTAATTTATTTACCATTCCATCCATGAAAGTGTCTACCATGAATAATTCGAATAGTAATAAAATGCACAATAATAAAGTATTTTCATGTGTCATTGCAATAATGACAATAGTAAGTGGAAGAATAATACATAAAGTTTTTGTCAAAATAGATGCTGCTTGCTTTCTAGTTAAGTATTCATCATCTACGTTAATAATAGCTAATCTTCTACGTACTTTTAATAAATATTTTTTTAAAAATGGAGTCTTAAGGTAAATAATATATAACTTTTGGAAAAGCACTTCCATTGAAAAAGACTTTGCTTCGGTTCCTTCTCTTAACTGCTGTATTTGCTTTATTTCAGAAGTATTCATTCTCTTTTTTAGCATTAAAAATGCGATTATAATCAGTATGAATAGAATACCTGCTCCTCCTAATACATACATCATTAAATCAGTATTCACCTTAAGTCACCTCCTATATTATTGTTCTTTTGGTTTTCTGCCTCTTTTCTTTGGCTCACTACTTACTGTAACTGGTTCGTCATCAAATCCATTACTTGGTTTGATTCCCCAATTTCTTTGTAAAAAGTCATTAAATCCTTCTAAATCACTAGTATCCATGTTATTTCTCATAGCTTGAATATTAGCTTCTGTAATTGGATTTGTTAATACATATCTACCATCTTGATATTCCATAACATTTCTATGTTTAAATAGTTCTCTATTGGTTGTTTTAGTAAAGAATACAGTTGCATTGTCCATAAATTTATTCATTTTTCCTTCTAATGTTTTTTCTTTTCTATGGTCAAATGTATATTCATTCTTTTCTTCTACTGGAATACATTCTGTTACTCTTTCAATATATCTGTTTCCTCTAAAGTCTTTTACTAAGTGAATGTCAAAGTTTAATACTTGTACTACTTGCTCTTCTGCTGTTTTCTCGTCTTTGAACACCCCTGCTCTTAACATTGAGTTACGAAGTGCTGTTACTAAGTCTGGAAATGTTTTAGCGTGGTGAGTAAATAATGTAAATTTAGATGCAACCTGTGCTGACTGAATCATCCAAGATGCTACTGGGTCAGTTGCAACCTCACCGATGATATTAACACTACCATCAGTTTTTTTCTGAACATCCAAACAGTCTTGTCCAGATACTGTTTCTGTTTCTCTCATGGATAAGATATTTCTTGTTGGATAAATTTTTCTTAAGTGTAACTCGAATGCAGTTTCTGTAATACGAAGGTTCATTGTTTCATATATATTTTCAATCATTGCCATAAGCATAGTTGTTTTTCCGACATCCTTGTTCACCAGTTAGTGATATAATTCTAGCACCTTTTACTAAATATTTTAGCAAATCAATTGCCTCATCTTTTCCTTCAAAACGAATAATTTGTTCTAAGGTTGCACGTTGTACGTCGAACTTTCTTACGAAGAATGCCCATGTTTCAGACATACTAGGTCTTACTACAACGACACGAGAACCGTCTTTCATTTCATTAATCTTGAATCCATTAGTATCTGACAATTGTCCTGGGTTATTGTATTTATAAATATTTTGACAAACTCTTTTTAGTTCTGCTTCTGATCCAAAAGATAGGAAGGCTAAACGAATAGATTTACCATGGAACATAATCCAAATACTATCGCAAGCACGTGGTACCTTATGTTCTGCAATTTGACTTAAGTAATCGCCATCTGTTTGCGCTACTTGGCTTAAAAATGATTCTGGAAGTCCTGATACACCACCTGAAATACCATCTATGTTCATATCTCTGATTTCGTCAATACTACTGTACCCTTTATAGTGTTGATAAATTCTTTGTACTACTACATTTAATTTATCCGTAAATGTAAGGATAAAATTTTCTTGATCATAAATTCTTTCAATTTCATCTGAGGTAATAACATAACAAGGTTTTGCTTCACCTTCTACGTATTTTAAATCATCTAAATTATACTTTTTGATAATCTCTCCCATCGCTTCATATCCGAACTCATTTTTATACATATACAAAATAATTTCAAATTTATCTTGTGGAGTTAGAAGTGATGGAATGTCAAATGAAATAGCTTTTGAGACGTTTGTCTCATTCACACCATATTCACGATATAGTAAATCATAAATCAACTCTTTAACGTATTTCTTATCGTTTACGTCTCCATATGTACAGCCTTTTAATGCTTTCTTTAGCTCATACTTTTTCTGTTTTCTTCTTTTCAATTCTTCTTCTGAAAGACCTATATCATACAAGTTGATTTTTGTAATTTCATCCAGTCTTTTTTTGACAAATTCTTTCATTAGTTCTAATGTATATGTTTTGTCATCAACTTGTACCTTTTCTTCTACTTGCTCTGACTGTTTCTTTCTAATAAATCGAAAAATGATAAACACTGCTAGCAAAAGTACAACTATAATTAAAAATACATTAAGCATTTTCTAGTTTCTCCTTCCTATAGGATTATAACTTCATTTGTAATTCTTGCAGTTTATAAATAATATTGCTATCTGCTTTAGCTACTTCTTGCTCAAAAATTATATTTTTATCTGTATCATCTACAACATTCCTTAATCTTAAGAAAAAGTCGATAATGGTACCTTCGCTACAAGCTTCAAAAAATAGAGTATTATATGGAATAACTGAAAGTTCCTTTTTTTCTTTCATATATCTAGTAATATTCTTATTGTTATATTTTGAAAATCTATCATATCTGCCAAGTGCTAACATAACATTTCTTTTTTTATAAAAATCATTAGCTTCTCTTAATCGAATAAAGTTATTAATAGTTTCTAATCTTTGTACCAAATTCATCATAACAACATCTGATATTTCTAAAATAGATTGAACATCTCTTTTAGGCATTTTTTTACTTAAATCCACAATAACAAGGTCATAGTATCTATCTGCAGTTCTAATAATGTTACTATAATTAGGTGTAAGTTCTATATATTCTTGGTAAGATTTAGTTACTGGCGCTAGTAAAATATCTAATCTATCCTTTAGTACAATTCTTGAATAATTTTTTACTATCTCATTACTAGTCCTATTACTTGCTAATACTTTTAATAATCCTTCTATTCCTGATTCCAATCCAACACTTGGACTATCGCCATCTTTTACTACTGAAGTTTGTCTAATTTTTCCATATTCCCAAAAACAATTTTCTAAAGTTAATTCATTAAAACTAGTAGAAACTATTAACACTTTATAATTATGGGCAATTGCTATATGAGTAGCAATTGCTGCTACTGACAAACTTTGTCCAGTTTCTTTACTATCATGACTATAAAATGTAACAACTGCCATAAACTATACTCCTTTTTCTAATTGTTTATATGCTTTCCTCAAAGCTCCATCTTCTTTCGGATCTATTAATTCATTTGCTAAGTACATCAATCCATCTCTATAAGCTTGAGTTAACTTCTTTATTTTCACTTTTGATACTCTTTGGTTTTCCATTAGGGTTGTTTGATCTCCTTGTTCAAAAGGAAAATATATTATTTCCTCATCCCAAAGTGCTCTACATCCTAAAGAAACATAGTCGAAATATTCATCTTCTTCTGCCTTTGCTTTTTTAGTAAAATATACTTTTTTCATCGGAATCGGTTCTGTAATTCCACCTAAAATTTCCACTCCTCTTTTTAAAGAATATACATCGAATCCTGTTACAAAGTAATTTTTAGTGGCTGATTTAGCATCAAAGTTTATAAATTCTTCTGGTGAATCGATATCTAAAAAGATATAATCATATTCAAATACTGCATGTTGTGGCTTCCCTAGATAATCTTTAATTAGTTCATAATTGTGAAACCCTACCGCTACATCAATACCCGCAAATTCTGTTACATAAGTTTTAGAAGGAGAAATAGCAGGAACAATATATTTCATTTTTTGTAAAGTAGTAGCATCTATAATCATTACTGTTTTATTCATTTCTGTTAAAAGTTTTGCTACATATATAATTAAATCAGTTTTGTCATACGCTCCTATAAAACCTATCGTTCTCATATTATCCTCCATTCTTCTCTATTTTTTAATAAACTCCGCCTAAAGATTCTAGGTATTTTTGTCTTTCTTCTTGCGCTCTTTGAAGTTCTTCTTTCAATGCATTTGCAGCATTTTCTGTTGCGTTTTCGGAATTTTCATTTAATCCATTGTTAATTGGATTTCTTACTGCTGTTTTATTAGCAGCATCATTATTTCTCTTGAATAATTCTTGTCTTGCTTCTTCTACACAGTTTGGATCCCTATGAATTAAGTTGATTGTATCATCATCTGGTATGTATGTTGTTGTTGCTGCTGTTTGCAATCCTGGTTCTATATATTGGTTAACATATAAAAGTGACCCACTAATTTTATAAGATTCTACAATTGCACAACTTAAAGTTAGGATTTCTATTTCACCTAGTTCTAGAGATACTGTATTAGCTGATAAAGTCCCCTCATAGTCTGGAATACTAATTCTTTTATGTGATAATACAATATAGTCTTTTCCATTTGGTAGTCTTAAACGAACATCTACATATTGTCCAGTAGTTAATTGTGATGGAATAACAAACATATTGTATTCTTGTTTTCTTAAATCATTTGCAAGTTCTCCTGTTTCTACAATCATTTCACTTGTTAATACCGTTCCTTGTACCAATTTAATTTTAGAAATCACTTCTACCTTTTTAATAATATTACCTTCTTCATCTAACACATTAACTTTTTCTTCTAAGTCCGTTGCTGTTAGGGCATTAGATGGTATAGTACTCCCATCTACTGTTTTCATTGTTAACTTATCAACAGTAATTGGTTCACCTGATTCTATATCTTGAGATACTACATATACTTGTCTTAAAAGAGATTTTGCTTGTTGCTGGTCCTTTGTTATTTTTGTTAATTGTAGTATCAAAAATGCTATAATTAAACCTGTAATTAATAAAGTAATTAACATTCCTAATAAGAATGAATTTTGTGCTTTTCTTTGCATTGGATTTTTAGCCATGCTTTCTTCCTCCTCACACCTTTTGAAAATATCGTTACTTTATTTATTGTACAACATTTTGTGAGTAAAAACAACATTTTTAGCACACTGTAATACAAACTTAATATTGTTGTAATATTTTTGTAATATTGTAAATTAGTTAAAAATATTCAATATATTTTAACAGATTTTATTATCATATAGTGATTACAATAAAAGAACTTCCCTATGATATTTTTATTTTATCATAAGGAAATTCCATTATTATCTTATATTTTTCTGTTTGTGTACTTTTTCAATTACATAAACCAGATATAGTATTACTTTAAATAAATAAGCGAACGGAAAGAATGGCTATCAGTGGTTGTAATGCCTACACGGTGAGACGTAAAGAGATATCTGCTACTGTAAAGACCTCCTCTAATAACGGAAGGTGAACTATTACTAGCGTTCATGTAAGTGGAATATTCTGTTGTCCATTCCCTACAATTAGAAGCCATATCATAAACATTACATGCTTTATCTCCTGACAATCCTGTTTTTAATTTACTAGTATTAACAGATCGCTGATTTGCATAATTTGTATTTCCGCTATACTTTTGAATAAATACAATTGCTGTATCCCATGCATAGCTATTAATCAAGTCACTCTCTACATAATTACTACTATACATATTTTGAGCATTGGTCGCTGCACTAGGTTGAGTAATTCTAACCCAAGGTACTTCTACATTACCTTCTGTTTCCAACATATTCTCTTGTAGATAGTCTTCTATTTGAAGTTGTCTACCATTTTCGTATTCTTGATTATCTTTCATCAAAAAATCCTCCTATCGTTCAGTCCTTCACAAATTGTATATATCCAATTTGCTAGTATGACCTTTGCTGACTTCTGGTATTTCACTCTAATATCTCTATTAGCATTTTCATATCTATTTCAAGATATTTCCAAAATATCAGATCTCCCCAGGTAAGAACAACAACCTTCCTCTCATATATCTGCCACATTTACTGTATGAGCATCGAATAGTTATTGGGCTTTGCTTTGTTTGGCAAGCTCGCCCGGCTCAATTCAGCCTTATATGTGATTTCTATTCGTCAGACCGAGATTTTGCAACTTTGGCTTCTTTCAGATTCCTTCTCACGAAGGACACCCTTGCCATTTACTAACGGTTCGCCACTATCAGGCACCGTAAGGGACTTTCACCCTCAAGTCGTTACCCATGCTGGGCACACCACAAAAACTGTGCAAAATATTTTTTATATTTTACACAGTTAAATTTCTATTCTCCTCTACTTGTGTGCTCCTTTTAAATCACGTAAACCAGTGTACAGTATTACTTTACATAACAAAGTGGGCGAAAGGAATTGCTGATGCCACGACCGTCTGTAGTATTGGAGTAACGGTTAGACGTAATGAAGCCACTGCTAGTGTGGCAACCACCTATACCAACGCAAGGACTACTATTGCTACTACTCGTATAATTGGAATGCTCTGTACTCCATTCCATGCAATTTGAAGCCATATCATAGATATTACATACCTTGTCTCCTGCTTTTCCTGTATTTAATTTGCTTGTGTTAACAGAGTTTTTGTTTGCATAATTACCATTTCCTGAATAATTTTGTATAAATACAATTGCTGTATCCCAACTATAACTATTGATCAAATCACTTTCTACATAATTACTACTATACATATTTCTTGCATTTGTTGCTGCATTTGGCTGTGTGATGCTAACCCATGCTACTTTATCAGCTTGCGACTTTACTTTATTATCTGTTCCTTTACTTGCTTCATATCTTCCTAAA
>CANDRW010000037.1 GCA_947388675.1 uncultured Clostridium sp.
TCAACGCTAAAGCTATTTTTACCACGCGCATAGCGCATGGTATTATAACCAATAAAACTACTACTAACTTTTAGTTAATAGTAGTTTTATTTTAGATTACTGTATTTAATTAATTGTGAGTTATTGCGCTTCTTCTGACCATATTTGAAATAATCCAAATAGATTAAATTCGCGACCATACCCAGCTGTATTTTTGCTAGTATAGTAGTGTGTATAATATCCTAAACCAATATATATATTTCCAGATTTAGAGTTATTTTCATAACTTTTAGCTGTAATTGTAATCAAAGGTTTAGCTTCATCTTGTGAATTTATTAAACGAATAACATCTATTATAATGAGTGCTAACCAAACCACTATTATAATGTCTATTACTATTAATACTTTTTTCTTCATATTTTTTACTCCTATTATTTTTCTTTATACATTAAAAATATCCAAATATAAAGCATTTTGTTTATCTATTATTTCCTGTTCGTTTTCATTTAATTTTAATTGTTCAAACATCTCATTAGTAAAATTAATATTTTTCTTTGAAAAATAACATTTTCGCAGACTAGGCTCACATTTTGCGTTTGTTCCAAAGTAACCGCCAAGCATCAGATTATCTGTACCATTGCAAATATTAATTTCAAGGACTGCTATATCTACACGACTACTAGTTGGCTTGTAATTTTCCATTACAACAAATACAATTTCGTCATTGCATATCAAGTAACCTTCAGTATATATTCTTTTATCGTGATAATCTACAAACTTTGCCTTACAAATACTTTGCTTTTGCTCCAACTGTAATACATATTTATCAGGTGCAAATTTCTTGGTTCTATAATTATATGCATTAAAGTACACATATAATTTATCCGTGCCAAAAGGATTTCTCGATTTATTATGTTGTGTGGTTCGATTTGTATCATTTCCATATAAGTCTGCTTCATATATTTCCAATACTTCACAAATAATGCTAATATCTCTCACATCTGGTAAAATTTCTCCCTTTTCATATCTGCTAACAGTAGCCTTATTTTTTCCTAAACTTGTAGCAATGTTTTCTTGGCTCAACCCTTTTTGTATTCTGTAGTTTCTTAGCCTTTCTCCAAAATCTTTACTATCAAAATTCGACATAATATCCGCCTTTCTTAATTTATAATTATTATACTATTACATATTAAATTATTCAACTGCTTAATGCTACAAAACTGGTAAAGTTTGATTTATAGGGCTTTTTATGGTATAATATAGTTTATACCAAAACCTATTTTTGGCACAAGTCTTTTTATATGATTTTGCCTAAGCGTCAGCTTAATTGTAACATAAATGTTATAACTTAAGCTACGCTAGTGGCTTAAATTGTATATAGAACTTCCACTCGTTTGGACTTTCTAATGTTTATGTTTCAAGAAAAATAGAGACTATATAGAAAGGAAGAACGAGATATGAAAAAATTAAACAAACATATCGTATCATATCCACGGTGGTGGTGGCGGTTGTTAAGACTGGATTTAGGAGATTTTCAATAATCTCCTTTTTCTTTTGTGCATAAAATATCAATTTTTCAAAGTTGCGTGGTACGCAATATTTTATGCTTTTTCATATTTTTATCAATTTTTTTCTATTTTTAGTGAAAATCCGTGAAGAAAATACCTATTTTAGTTTTAAAAGTTGCACTATATGCAACTTTTGTTGCATAGGACGCAATTTCACCACCTTTTGGTCTGTTTACATAATGGAAGTATAATATAGTTAGTTCGAACAAACTATGATTTCTGGAAATCAAATATTTTTATAGGAGATTTCAAAAATGAAAAAACAAAGAAAATCCAAAAATCATACAAAAGATATTCAATTACCTAATGAAAAAATTAAAAAGTTACTAGCAGAAAATTTCTATCAAAGGTCAATACAAAAAATTAATGACCTTGATGTAACCATTAATCACTTAGAAAATATCTTTGCAGACGAAACTTACTATTTAGCAATGAAAATTGTTCCATTGCTTGAAAGAAAAGTGTTATATCTCTCTTATGTTGAAAATTTGAGATTAAACGATATCTGTAAAAGATTAAAACTACAAAAGAAAGAAGTTATCAGCTTAAAAAATAAAGGAATTATTCATTTTAAAAATAATCTAGCAACTATCGTAAAAGCACAAAAGATGAAAAACAAAGGTGGTGGAATAAATGAAAACAAATAATAGCAAAAATAAATCCACCAATTCTAAGACAAACCCAAATACATTTTATCTATACGAAAAAGCTAAAAATAAAAGCAAAATTAGAGTTCTATACAAACCAACTGGAAAAAATCCAAGAGTTAGAATTATACCAAATGTCCAGCTATTAAAGAGAGCTATTGTTATGCGAAAACTTGATATTATCCCCTACCAAAGCGTTTTTCTAATTTGTAACAACCAAGACGATATGAAAACAAGTAAAATTAATGTAGTATTCGACTTTTTCCACATATCTGGCGACTTGCTAGTAGTACAAATAGATAGAGAAAAACGAGAATTTGAAAGTTTAAGTCAAGAAGATATCAATTGGTATTCTAGCGATTTAATGTATAGAAGTTTTAATGAAATTATTCCAAAAATAAAAAAGGAGAGCAAAAAACAATGGAAAATATAAAAGAAAATATAATTGATACTAAAGAAAAAAACGGTTTAAATGAACAAATTGTAATGGACTATTTAAGTAGGCTTGAAAACCCATTTATACTTTTATCTGCTCGTGATATATCTAAAGACCTACATATTGGAATTAATCAGGCGTATGAATTGTTAAAACAAGACGATTTTCCAACTCTTGTTATTGGAAAGAAAAAAACTGTTACTATTGCAGCCTATTTGTTATGGAAAATGAGTAAGAAAGGAAGTGTATAGTATGGCATTAAAAGGAAGTGGAGAAGGATATGTATTTTATAATAAACAAAGAAATCGTTGGAACGCACAATATAGAGAGTATGACATTAATACTGGAAAACTACAATTAAAAACTAAAAGTTTTAAAACTGAAGAAGATGCAAAAAAGTACTTAAGTACAATTATGTATCAAAAAGAAAATCCATTATATATTAAGCATAAAGGAATTCCAATTTGCGAAGTAATGAAATCAAATTTAAAGTTGAAATTAGATACCAATCAAATTACACCTACTCAATTCAGCAGAGTAACAAGAACCATAGAAAAGTTAGAAAGAACTTCAATCGGTTCAAAGAATATTGATGAAATAACATCAGATGAAATTCAACAATATCTAAATTCCATAACTCATTTAAGTAATTCTTCCATAAATAAAGCATATCAGCAACTTAATCAAGCATTTAAAATTGCTATTAATAAAGGTTATTTAATGCAAAATCCTATGATAAATGTTATCAAACCTAGAAGTAAAAAAGAAGATAAAGTTGTACGCGCTTTGACAGTTGAAGAGCAACAAGCATTTACAGATTATCTTTTAAGTAAAGATTTAAATAAATGTAAATATAGAAATGTTTTTTTAATACAGATGTATATGGGGTTAAGATGTGGCGAAACTTTGGCACTTACAACACACGATATCGACTTAAAGCACAAAAAAATAAATGTACATAGAACATTAACAACAGATGAGTGTAACGCAATTATAATGGGAAATAAAACCAAAACATATGCAGGAAAAAGGATATTGCCTATACCAGATTTTATTTATCCTTATATTATAGAACAAATGCAAGTTGCAGAAAAGCAAGAAAATAATGAAGAAAAATTATTATTTAAACCATATAACGCAAGATACACACGAAGAACAAATGTTAATTCGGAACTTCAAAGAATTTTTGAACGATATTTTAATGTAACAGATATTTCCACCCATAGTTTACGACATACTTTCGGTACTCGTTGCATTGAAAGTGGTATGGCTCCTGTCGTAGTTCAAAGATTAATGGGTCATAAAGATATAAGTGTTACATTAAATACATATACTACGGTTTTTGATAAATTTAAGGAAAATGAAATTGATAAAGTTAATCAGTATTATTTGAGTGAAAATATGATTAAAAATAATAATGTTCCATACATAGATACTAATGAAACTAGCAGTAAAATAATTGATATTGATGAAGAAAGATAGCATTTAGTTAAACAAAATTAATAAAAATGGCTAAAAATAAGCTTTTAGTTTTGCTTTAAAAATTGTTTTGTTAGTGTTAAGTTTAAAAATACATTTTTAAACTTAGGCTATCTGTCTAAAATGCTTAAAACTCAAGAGTTCTAAGCATCTCACATTTATCTTAACAATTATAGTTATAATAATCACTTAAACAATGTAAGTATTGAAATATAAGCACTTTAAGGTAGACTACTAAACAACAACTAAACAAAATTTATGATTTAAAATTTTGTTTAGTTGATTGCTTTAACAATAAAAAATTAGAAAAAATGAAAAATCGTGAAAAGCATTGACACTCTAGTGAAATATAATTTTTATAAATTAATCAAAAAATAAACGAGTGAAAAACAAGAAAATAGCCTGTATCTATTGATACAAGCTATCTTCATTGATTTTCTTAGTGGTTGCGGGGGTAAGACTCGAACTTACGACCTTCGGGTTATGAGCCCAACGAGCATATTTTTCAAACTGCTTATTTCAATAGGGTTTGCTAAGATATTTTATTATCTTCCCTAATTTTTCCCTAATTGTTAAAAGATTACAACCTAAGTATTCCCCGCTAATGTTATAGTTATTTTATCAGTAAAACTGGAATATGTCAAGACCAATTATGCAGGTATTTTCCTTTTGATAGTTCTTTTTGCTATATATCTTTTTGCATTTTCTTTTTGAACATTATTATCAATATTTGTATCTGCAATTTTTTCAGCACTTGTTGTTTCTTCTTTTTGTTCTTTTAATTGTTCTTCTCTTTCTCTTAGTTTAGCCTCTACTAATAATTCAAAATTCTTTTTCATATTATCAATAGCCTTTTGTCTTAATTTTGGATCTTTTATAGTTTCTTCTGTTATATTCATAACATCATCTAAACTCTTTTGAATAGTATCTGTTAAATAAGTATTGTATTTTAGTATTTGATTATTCTTTGTTTGTCTTAATACATGAGAGTATGTGTTTGCAGTCAATTTGTAATCTGCATGTCCTAAAAATGTTTGTAGTGTTTTCATATCAACACCAGCCTCTAGGCAACGAGTTGCAAATGTGTGTCTTAGTTCGTGTACTGTAATGTGTTTGGTATATCCATATTTGTCTAAAACATAATGTAATCTATGTCTTAGATAATCTGCTGTAATATTATTTCCGTTTTTAGTTTTAAACATACTTTCATTGTCTAAAATACTTTCATCTGTTATCCCTAATTGTTTCATTACTTCAGCTTTGTAATTTTCTAATGCTACTTTTAATATAGGCATAACTGGTACTATTCTATTACTTGTTTCAGATTTTAGTTCAGTATATTTTCTTTCTGCTCTAACTTTATTCAAGTCATCATCATAAATATCTATGATTTGAAATCCTCTCTCTACATGTATTCCATTTACAATGTCATCTAAGTCTTTCCATAAAAATCCTGATAATTCACTTGCTCTAACACCTAAAACAAATAATGTTAAGAAAGCTATTCCATTATATTCTGATAATAAGATATTTGTAACTGCTAGTTGTTCTTCTACACTTAGTATTTCTTTTTCTTTTGGTGCTGGTTTTTTAGGGTATTTTGGTTTCTTTACTGGATTTGTTGGTATTAATTCCATTTCCTCCTCAGCATCAGTAAAAATCATTCTTAATATCTTTACAGTATCTTTAATTGTTTTTAAAGATAAGAAATCTTTTGATTGTTTCCCCTTTGTAGTGGATAAGTGGTTTATGAATAATTGTATATCATGTTTAGTGATTTCTTGAATTTTACGATTTTTAAAATAAGGTCTAATATATGAGTTGATTTTAGATATATATCCTGCTAAAGTGGATTCTGCAATAGTTAATCTTTTATAATCTTTTACCCATATTTTAATCCATTCTTCTAATATTACCTCAGACTGTTTTATTCTTAAATAAGCATACTTTTTTTCTTTTTCTTCGTAAAACTTTTTTAATGCTTTGGCTTTATCTCTAGCCTCTCTTTCAGTATCACCACTTACTGATTTCTGAACAGAACGACCATTTATCTTTACTGATATTCTGCCTTCCCATTTGTTACCTTTTTTTCTAAAGTTACCTTCACCATTTTTCTTTCTAGTTCCTTTATTTTTATCTTGATCATTATTTATATTCTGTTTTACCATTAAATTTTTCCTCCCTCCAATTAAGGAAAAACAGAATAAGTCAAAATATAATGATTTTCCTTAATTATAACGTGCTCAAAAAAATAAGTCAGCCCCAGGAGCAAAAAAATAATGATAGATACTAAAAATATCTACCACTATTCTTATCAAACCATTCTTGTAACCTCAATTTATTAATTACAATTCTTCGTTTGAACTTTATACAAGGGAATCCTTTTACATGAGTTAATTCTGACATTAATTTCTCATTAATTCCCATTAATCTACTTGCCTCTTTTATATTCAGACCAATTTTTTCATCTGTAGAAACCACCTTTTACACTCCTATCTATAAAAAACATTATTTTAACCTTTTATCTTAGCTGCTATATATCATAATCATCTTTATCCATAAGTTCTTCATATACTTTCATTGTTTTCTTTGTATCTTCTGCTCTATGTCCCATAATTAAACATATTTTTTCTCTAAGTTTTTCCTTTGCCTCTCTTTCTGTTTCTCCAAAAGCATGTATAACTCTTTTATTATTAAATTTATCATTACAGAAAGCTCTTGCTACATACTTTCCATCTCTTATCTGTCTTAAAAATCTATTTCCATAAGCGAATCTTCTACTTAATGTATAAAAATAAGTATTTTCATCTAATTTAATTAGACTTTTTTCTTCATTTATTCTACATTTGCTATATTGAATAATATCCCTCTTTATGAAATCTAATAAATCTTCTTTATTAAGTGTAGTATAGGGCATTAATTGAAGTTGATTAATTTTGGCATCACGTACAAATATTTTAAATCTATCATTGTAATTAATAAGAAAAATATCATTATTTTCATTATTAAATCTGCTTAATATAGAAGAATATGCTATTATCTCTTCATCTGTTAATTTAGGTAAAATACTATCATTAAATTTATCTTCATCTATAATTTTATAAGCAAAAGTATTTTTCCAAGATTCATATTCTTCTAGATCCTCTATAGTGTTATTATCTTGTAATTCTTTAATATCTCTTTCTGTAATCTCTATCAAATTTTTTTTAAACCAGTTACCCTTTATTTTTATATAAATATCATAATCTGACTTTTCTTCTGAATTAGCTCGTATATAGTATTTTTCGATAAGTGCTTTAAATTTAGGCACTAAATGTACCTGTTCTTTTTTTAAACTTTCCAATGCAATAAAATCATCAGCAGTTATGTTTTCTCCTAGTTTTTCCTCACATAATTTTTTGAAATTATCAATATTTAAAACAACATATATTTTCATATCTCCCATAAAAATCCCTCAATTCCATTTGATCTTTTTAGGTACAGCATAAGAAGTTTTGTTTTTAAATTCTTCTTTTAGTCTGTATTCCTTTGTTTTTTGATGAAATTCATAGATACTACTGTTCCAGTTTCTAAAAGCTCGATTATTAATTGTTCTCTTTCCAGACAATTCACAACTTGCTTGATTGTGCGAATAATCTAAAATAGCTTTTTCATCTCTATTTCCAATAGTTTGTGATTTTCTTTTTTTCTTCATAAATTGTTTTGTAAATTCTTTGTTTTTTAATTTATTTTCATTTATTCTTTTTGCTTTTTCATCTATATAATTTTCATTTTTTCTAACAATTCTACTAACTTGACTAATAGAAATGTTAACTACTTTTGAAATCTCTGAAAATGTCATTTTACTGTAAAAGTATAATTTATAAATTTCTTCATTTCTGTTGAACTTACTTTTATTCAATTCCATACCTCCAAAATGCAAAAATCTACTAACACTTTTTTGACATGACAATCCATATAGATAACTACAGAAATCACTTTAATCCTTCTGTAAGATAATCTATATAGTTTGTAAAATCCTTTCCATGTAAATCTGATAATCTTGGTGTATGATAAACTTTTTTTCTAGTTTTAATTTTCAACCTTTTAAAACGAATTGTATTAATTATTGCTAAAACATTTAAAATTGCACAACAAATTATTAAAAATGATATAAATATTTTCATAATTCTGTTAATTCCAAATTGTTCAAAATATTTGTAGCCATTTCTTTGATTTTTCTTTTGTCATATACATAGTACATAAGCCAAATTGTATCTGCTAGTTTTTTTGCTGTCATTTTCGTTTTATTTATTCTACATTCTTTTCGCAAATGTTCAAAAGCAATAACAGCATAACAAATAAATAGTTTAAAACACATTGGAACTTACCTCACTTTCTTTTTAAATTTGAGTTGTTATTTTTCCCCTCTACTAGATAAGTTCCAATATAAAACCAAAATGGGAAAGTTTTTTAAAATTTTTTTAATTTTTTTCTTTTTTTCTATTTTTAGTAAGTGCTTTACATATTTGCATTTTTATTTCTTGCTCGCAATCTTCTTTATATTTTCCCAGTTTTGATGCTTTTGACTTAATTATATTTTCAAAGTCAATTAGTATTTTGCTAACTTCATCATTAGTTAAATTGTAATTATTAAATTTATTATCTTCCATTTTTTAAATTCTCCTTTACATCACTTACTTTCTTTTTGAATGAATTAACCCTATTACAAATTGTTCTTCTATTTACATCTAGCAAAAATGCAATTTGATTAACCTGATACTTTTTCAGATATAATAAAAACA
Source organism: uncultured Clostridium sp. (assembly GCA_947388675.1). Taxonomy (GTDB): domain Bacteria; phylum Bacillota; class Clostridia; order TANB77; family CAG-508; genus CAG-273. Next base: position 8,894 of record CANDRW010000037.1, read on the forward strand.
CCACTAACTTTTCATTAAAAGTCAATGGTGTTATAAACATAGAAAGTCCCAATTCTACTGCTATATTTTCTAATGTATCAACAATTTCTTTCATTTCATCTTTAGAGTAAGGTTTTGAGGCACAAATATCCCTTAGTATTTTTGTTTCAAGTTTTTTATTAACAAAGTTGTATTTATCTTCTGTTGCCAACAGCTCCTCTGGAAAATCATCATCATCTATAGAGATGCTTTCTTTTTCTAATTTATTTGTTTTTCTAAAATATTTCAGAATGGTTTTGTTTATTATTCCATAAATATATCTTTCCTCCTCATCAGATAAAGAATCTTTTAAATAGTCTTTCATAGACATAACCTCCAAATTTCTAAATTAGAAACTTGTCCTAATTGAAATTTTGAAGTTAGGCCCAAAATAAATAAAAAACTACCCTCCTTTAATACAAACAATTTGCCTACTAATAAAACTCTATGTCATATAATTGGTACGAATAAATAGTTGAATTATTAGTTTAATTGAATTTTATTTTCACTACAAAATCCAACAGAAATATTTCATTGAGATTATACATATAAGTATTTAAAATGTCTGTCGCAATATGTAACTATCTTCCATTTTTTTGTAAAATTCCTTCAATGTATTTATAATACTAGCTTTTATAATAGTTTTTTTATAAAATTTGAGGAAAATATAAGAAATATGCTTTACGAAAAATAGCAAAAAGACAATAAAAATAAGAGAAAAAATCGTAAAATTGGAAGTTTGATAATTAGAATTAAAATTCGTGTAAGTATATGGAATAATTATTGATAATATGCTATAATGATAGCGATAAATAGTAAGTTATCGTTGAGATTAAAAATTATTGTGGGGAGATGTATCGTATGAAAAAGAAAATAGGTATTAGTATAGGAATATTGGTAATTGTACTTATAGTTGCAGGGATTATTACAAATTATTCAGATAGTGCTAGAGTAACAACAGGACACGAGCCAAAGTGTTGCATAAAGGTAGTTAGCAATGATGGAAGTAAAGTAACTTATTGGGGATTAGGTTATAAAGTAGTTCGTTATGTTGGAGTATCTCCAAACGAGCCTTATGAAAGCAATATTGGTGTAAAAATGGGAAATTGGTTTATGAAATATGAATTACCAAAAGCTGATATTATTGAAATTGAATATGAAGGACAAACAATTACTATTACAGATATAAAAGATATAGGAATTATAGAAAATATATTATTAAATTCAAAATATAATGGAGAAATATGCAATGGAATAAATACTCACAAGATAATATTAAATAAGGATATTTATTATATTAAAGAATCTTGCAAAGAAATACAAAAAGGAGATAAACAAGCGACAATTTCAACAGAAGATTTAGAAACAATCAATAATATTATTTCTCAAAATAAAACTAATGAAATAAATAGTATAGCAGAAAGCTATACTTTTACAAAAACATATAATGTAGTAAATGTAGCTGACAGTAATGATGAAAATTACTTATACTTAACAATTAGGAAATTTCAAGATGAAGAAGTAAAAACGGTCAAAGTACAAAGAAGTTTAGCAAATACTGTTGAAAAAGAAAATAATTATGAGTTTACTTTTCAATATACAAATAATATCGCTGAAGATAACATAGAATCAATATTTGCAAATACTATGCTTATTGCAATAAAGAAAACAGATAAACAAGGATTAGAGCAAGTTCAAGATTCAATTAGATAATCATCTCGAAAAATTACAATTTGAAAGTGAGATGATTGTATGACAGATTTAGAAAGAATTTGCTCTAATAGAGATATTACTAAAAGATTAAAACAAATAGTTACTGATGAATCTTTATGGCAAAGAGTATATATTTTTTGCAAACATTTAGCAAAATTCATTCATGCACCTATAACTTTAAATGATTATAAGAGAATGGAAAAATATACTAATGATAAAGAATTAGTAGAAGCAGTATATAATGCTATAAAAGATTATTTCTATGTAGATAACACAGATGGTCATTTTGATATTATAGGACACGCTTATTGTGTGGCATTATTATCTCAAACAAAATACAACAGAGAAAATACAATAAATTATCTAAATAAATGTGCAGATATTTTAATAAAGAATAATGAGCAAGGTTATGGATTAGCAATGTACAGAAATATGAAAACATTAAGTAAAGAGTACCCTGATTTAAAAGATTTGGAAAAAAAGTTACAATGCTTTAAAGATTATGATTATTGGAAAGAAAAGAATAACAAGTAATTGCTAAATTACAAGTAGAAAGTGAGATGAGAATATGGGATTTGATTTAGGTCATACAATTAGTTCGTTATCAAAACTTGCATTACGAACTAAAAGAAGATTAGATAATAATCGTTCAAAAAATAATGAAAGTAGTTTTCAAATTATATGTCAAGAATTTAATAATAACAAATTGATAAAAAAATATGAAGGATATACTCAAAATAAAAATTTTAAGGTTGGTTTAAATGGTAGAACTGTATATATTTATGATCACGAAGAAAATGAATTAGCAAAATTTCAAGATGTTCCTTATATGTATCGAGGTAAATTTATTCCAAACACAAATATTTTAGTAGTAAAATCAACTTCTGGGTGGCTTCTATTTTATGATTTAGATAAATTAGAACTAATGAAAAAAATTAAATTTTCAAATATGGGTAGTCAAGATGAGAATTTTGATATTACTTATGACGGAAAATATTTATATAATATTGAAGCACCTAAAACTTCAACTAGAACACAACTAACAAAATATGATTTAAAAACTTTAAAACCAATTACTACTTCATTTCACAATATGGATAAAATCTTTTTAAAGTATGTAGAAATATACAATGATAGTATTTATCTTTTTGGATTTGTTAGAAATGATGAGGGTGTAAAAGATTATAACTTTATAGGATTATATAAAGAAGTAGAAGAAAAAGCTGGAATACAAGGACTAAAAAAATTAAATGAAGAATTATCTAATAGAATAAATCAATATAAGGTCTGTGAAGATTATGGATTTACTCAAAAATCTTTAAAATATCGTAATTTAGAGAAAATAGAGGATTTAGAGATAATAACTTTAAAAGATGCTTACAATAGTATTGTAACTAAAAGAAAATTAAATGAAAAAGTTAATTTAGAAGAAAAAGAATTTTTTAATTGGTTAGATGAAATATTAAGTAAGAAACTTCCTGATGACATAAAAGCAATTAACTTTAATTTATATGAAGATGTTGACAATAAATGGTCTATTGAGTTAGTAGGTACATCTACTTTTGATGAAAATAGTTCAGACTGGGCTTGTAGTGAAATCTATACAACAAGAGAAACCCCATATATTTTAGTAAAAAAAAGCGATTGGAAAACAATAGAAAAAATATTTACTTCATTTTTGAAAAATTATCTTGATGTAGGCAAACATTCTAATGTTTTAAAAAAATATTGTGGCATTGGAATAGGATTTGTTGATGGAGATCTAAGTATTATATATAAAAGATAAATTACAATATATAGGGCTAATAATTAGTTGATAATGTCAGTCTTTTATTATATAATAGTAACATCAATTAGTAAGTTGTAGAGGAGAGATAAATATGATACCAAGAATATGGTAAGATCACGAGTTATTTCGTGATAAGAACATTATTACAGTAACTCGTATAAAAATACGAAATGTAATAAAGGAGTAAATAAATGGATTTAATAGTAAAAGCAAAAAATATAGATTTAGAATATAATGGAAGACAAATTTTAAATATTGATAATTTAGAAATATATAACTATGATAAAATCGGAATAGTAGGAAAAAATGGTAGTGGCAAAACAACATTATTAAAAGTCTTATTAGGACAAATAGAATTAAAAACAGCAGAGATTAAAACTTATGGAAAAATATCATATATTCCACAATTAGAGCAAATAGATATAACCAACATAGAAGATAAATCTATATTAGGTAAATTAAATGTTCATAATGTAGAAGGTAATAATCTATCAGGAGGAGAAGAAACAAAATTAAAAATAGCAAAAGCATTATCAGAAAATAGTGATGGCATATTTGCAGATGAACCTACTTGTAATTTAGATAAAGACAGTATCGATTATATAACAAAAACATTAAAATATTATTCTGGAAGTGTAGTAGTAATCAGCCACGATAGATATTTTTTAGATGAAGTTGTAAATAAGATATGGGAAATTGAAAATGGCAAAATTACAGAATATTGGGGGAATTATACAGATTATATAGAACAAAAAGAACAAGAAAAGCAAACCCACTTAAAAAAATATGAACAATATATAAATGAAAAGCAAAGGCTAGAAAAAATAATTACTGAAAAACAAAAGCAAGCACAAAAAGTTGGAAAAAGTAAAAATCAAAAAAGTACAGAAAATGGTGGAAGATTAGCACATCAAAAATCAACAGGGAGTAAAGAAAAAGCACTTCATAAATCAGCAAAAGCAGTAGAAAAAAGAATAGAAGAGCTAGAAGAAATAAGTAAACCAATAAAAGAAAGGCAAATACATTTTAGAATTAGTGGTTCGCTTGAGATATATAATCCTGTTCCAATTATGAGTGATAATCTAAATAAAAAAATTGGTAATAAAATAATATTTGAAGATGCAAAATTTAAAATACCACTTGGCAAAAAAGTAGCAATTACTGGAGCAAATGGAACTGGAAAAACCACATTAATAAAAATGATTTTAAATAAAGAAACTGGAATAGAAATATCTCCCAAAGTACAAATTGGTTATTTTGCACAAAATGGATATAAGTTTGAAAAAGAAAAAAATGTTTTAGAGTTTTTAAAAGAAGAATCAGATTATCAGGTGTCAGAAATAAGAAGTATGATAGCAATGTTAGGATTAAACCAAAATGTAATTACTAGAAAAATGAAAACATTAAGTGGTGGAGAAATTGTAAAAATATTATTATGTAAAATGTTGCTTGGAAGATATAATGTACTAATTATGGATGAACCTAATAATTATTTAGATATACCAAGTATAGAAGCATTAGAAAGCCTTATGAAACAATATAAAGGTACAATAATATTTATATCACATGATAAACGATTAGTACAAAATGTAGCAGATATTGTATATGAAATTAAAGATAATAAAATAATGGAATAACATAACAATAAATTACAATTTTGAAAGGAAGTAATATATGGATTATCAAAAACATATACCATATTTATTAGATAAAAACTTTAAAGAAAATGTAAGAAAATATAAAAGATTTATTTTTTGCCTTAATAAAAAACCGTAGACTGGTACACCAGTCTACGGAAATCTGTGGGAGATACTAACTATTTGTTACTTACTGTTGCTGTTTGCTGAAATTAATAAATCCAGCAGTTAATGCGACCGGACCCAGGGGTATTGCCATTCCAGTTGATGATGGAATAGTGAATGCGATAGGTTCCTGTCTGACCGTTAAGGAACTTGATGTTATGCCAGTTGTCCTTGTTGGACATAGTGATGTAATCACCAGCATTATCAAGTGTCCCCCATGCGAAAGTGCCATCCGGTCTGTAAACCTGAACTGCCACAGCATCATTGGAACCGAAGTTCTCAATGTTTAAAGTAAGCTGTGCAGTAGGCCAGCCCATGCCAGTTACATTGACATAGAAATCGCCGACGGTGCTTTCGCCAGAATTGTGCCAATGCTGACCATATCCACTCAGCGATCCGTAAGGAACAATCCCACTGTCGCTCGCTTCAACGGCAACCACATTGGAAACGGGTTCTGCCTCTGCTGCAAACGCAGTAGTGCCACAAAGGCAGGTGAAAGCCATGGCTAACGCCATAATGATACCTAAATGTCTTTTCATGATATTACCTCCTGTAATAGACACAAGTATCTCCCACAGTTTTTTTTGCTTACCGAACGATTACAACCGTTCTTAATAAATAAGCATAGCATAAATTATACAACATATTTTTATAAAAGTAAAAACACAAAAAATACGCAAAAAGATGTCGACAGAAATCGACAAATAGCAGTGTTTTTTAGTTTTATATTTAGAAAGGGGGGCTAGATTGTGAATAATAAAGAAGATTGGGAAGAATTAGAAAAATGGCAAGAAAGAAGAAAAGAAGAACAAATGGAAAAGTTTAGAGTGGATTTTTCAGAAATAGCTAAAAAAAGAGAATACAAAGGAGTAAACACTATTGTAAAAGGAATGAAAATAGCAGGAAAAACAATTAAAATTGGTGGAATTATAACTATTATAATAGTTATAGCTATCGTTCTTTTGATTTTTGACTTAATTATTTCTAATATAAATGCAAAAACAAATATAAAACCAAAAAAAACAATAGAAAATATGTATAATACAGAAGTTGATTTAATCTATCAAGACATAGATGAAAAAGAAAATGGCAAATATGTTTTTAAAGTATCAAATAATAACGAAATTAAATTCACAGCCATAAGAAAATTTGGAAGTTTAAGTGAAGATTATTCTGATAATTGTCATAAATATTACTTTGAACGATGGGAAAGTAAAGAAAAAGAAAATTTTATAATAACTGAAAATAAAACAGAAGATATTTTAGACTATGATACATATATAGAAATAGATTCATATGAAGAACTAGAAAAAGCAATGGATATTATAAATAATTTTGTGAATTATTGTGGAAATAATTTTTCTGCTAATTGGAGAATTTATTTAAAAAAAGGAAATTACATAATATATCCTTATCAACAAAGTGGAATATCTAAAGAGGAGGCAGTTAATAACGCAAAAGAATTATATAATAAATATTTAAAATAAATTTTGCAAAGAATGTAACGAAAATGAACTTGATTCGTCTTATATGTAAAGATATATAAAATACTGCATAACTCAAAATTTATTGCTAATGTATATAGATGATTCAGCTAGTATTTGATTTTTAGAGTATAAAAAAACATTTAAGAGAATACAAAAAATATACATAAACTAACTTGATATTTATTAAAGAATCTATTATAATACAAATAGAAATTGGAGGATAAAATTATGGAAAAAGAAAAAATAAAATTATGGAAAATAATAGTTGCAATATTAGTAATATTATTAGTTATTTTTGCAATAAATACGATTAGAAAAGTTATAATATTTAATAATTTACAAGAAAAAATTAGCAAGTATGAAAAAAGTGAGAATATGTATTCTAAAATAGATTCAGAAAAGTCAATAACAGAAAGATTTATTAAAAATGATATAGATAAGTTAATAATAAAGTATAAAGATAAACCAATGACAGTTATTCAATTAAAAAATGGAAACGAATGTAAGAATTATACCTTTTTTGAAGAAACTAAAAAAGTAACAGTAACTGATGTTAATAATATGGATGCCTTGAGAGTTACAAAAATAAATAATACCATTAACACAAATTCTTTTATAGATAAACTTATAAAATGTATTACTTCAAAAGTTTCTACAGAAACAATAGATGGAAAAGAATATTATGTTATAGATGGAAAATTAAGCGGAAGTCAATTAATGCTACAAAATGTTATATCAACGAAAGCATATATAGATAGAGAAACTGGATTAACAATGAAAATAATTGAGATCACAAAAGAAAACAATAATAAAAAAGAATATATTACTAATTATGAGTACAATTTTGACTCTATTACAGATGATGAAATTAGTGAACCTAATACTATTGGTTATGAAGAAAATTAATATAAATAGCATTAATAGGCAATAAAGTTTTATTGCCTATTTTTTACAATATCATTGAGAAAGCAGTATAAATTATGATAAAATTAGAGCAAGTACAGAGCTTATAAAAAGGGGAAATAACAAATGTTAAAATTAGAAAGTGTATCAAAGATTTATTATAATAAAGGAATGATTGCAACAGGAATAACAAAAGTAAATTTAGAATTAAAATTAGGAGAATTTGTTGTAATTACAGGAGAATCTGGAAGTGGAAAAAGTACACTCTTAAATGTAATATCTGGTATTGATAGTTATGAAGAGGGTGAAATGTATGTAAATGGCAAAGAAACAAGTCATTATACAGAAAAAGATTTTGAAGAATATAGAAGAAAATATATAGCAAATATATTTCAAAACTTTAATTTGATAAATAGTTATACTGTATATCAAAACATAGAACTGATACTATTGTTAAAAGGCGAAAAGAAAAGTAATATAAAGAAAAAAATATTAGATATAATAAATAAAGTAGGTTTAACTAAATTCAAAAATACAAAGGTTTCAAAATTATCAGGAGGGCAAAAACAAAGAGTAGCAATAGCAAGAGCAATAATAAAAGATACTCCTATTATAGTGGCAGATGAGCCAACAGGTAATTTAGATACGAAATCAGCAGAGGAAATTATAGAATTATTAAGAAAGGTTGCAAAAGATAAATTAGTAGTTATGGTAACACATAACATAGAACAAGTAGAACAATATGCCACAAAAATTATAAAAATGCATGATGGTAGAATTGTAAGTTGTAATGAAATAAAGAAAATTAAAGAAAATAAAGATATAATGGAATGCAAATATAATGAAATAACAGTGTTTAATAAAATAAGATTAGGAATTAGAAATACATTTAACATATTTTCAAAATTTACATTATTGTTTATAGTTTTTCTATTTATGAGCATAGCATTTTTAACAGAGTACGCAAGTTTTCAACTTGCAGAAAACGAAGCTGATGAAAGTGGGTATAGCATAGGATTTAGAGATATTTCTGATAACAGAATTTTGATAAAAAAACAGAACCAATCAGCATTTACCAATGAAGATTATGCAAGAATAAAAGGAATATCTAATATTGATTATATAGTTGAAGATGATTTGTTTATAGATTGTAGTTTTTCTTTAAATAGAGATGATATGAGTTTTTATGGGAATATTTTAGATATAAAGAATTTTAGAGGAAATATAGATTTGGGAAGAAAGCCAAATAATGACAATGAAATTATTTTAAGAATAGGAAGAAAGCACTTTTATATAACGAATAGAATAGATGAAGTTCTGGGTAAAACATTTTCAATAATGAATCCAAGTGATAATGAACAAATAAAGGATTTGACAATTGTAGGAATACAATATAGTAAAGACGATAATGATTATAACCCTAAATTTTATTCGCAAAGTGAAACATTAAGAGAATTAAGAAGTTTAGTAAATAAAAATTATAGTGATTTAAAAATACTTTTTAATAATAAATATGTTCAATATAATATAGAGCCTAATGATAATGTAAGTAAAGGATGTGTAATATTAGATGATGACTTAAAGTATCAATTTAAAAATTATAAAATTATAAATCAACCTGTGGATATTAGTGCAAGTAATATTTATTATGAGGAAAAGATAAGTTTAAAAGTTTCTAATACTTTTACAAAATCTAATTTCAAAAGATTAACTGGCTTAACAAAGTATGAGAATTATAGAAATACATTATTTATAAATAAAGAAGATTATAATTCTTTATTTAATAAATCTTCATATCAATCTAGTGTATATGTAAAAAATAGTGAGATTATTGAAGAAACAATGCTAGAATTAAATAATATTGGATTAAAAGCTAAAAAGGTAACAGATTATAAGGTTGATGATTCTGCAACCTACAAACAAATAATAAAAATAATAAAAGTAGTAGTAACGATAGTTGTAATTGTAGTATTGTTTTTTATATCATATTTGATAGTAAGGATAATTTTAAAATCAAGAAATGTATATTTTACAACATTGAGAATGTTGGGGGCAAGTTTTAAAAACATAAAGAGAATTTTAGATATAGAATTATTTATAAATTCAAGCTTATCATACATATCAGTTTTATTGTTTATACATCTAGTAAAAACAAATATAGTAAATGTTGATTTTATAGAACAGTTAGTAAACTATTTATCATTGAGAGAGTATATAATAATGTATATTATTTTGTTTTTTACTGTAAAATTATTATCCAGAAAATTTGCAAAAAAAATTTTTAAAAGTACAGCAATGAATATATACAATGAGGAGGTGTAATATATGGTAAAATTAGAAAAAGTTAATAAATACTTTAATAGAAGAAAACCAAATCAGATACATATTATAAATAATACATCTCTTGAACTAGAAAAAACAGGTTTAGTAGCAATTTTGGGACATTCTGGAAGTGGAAAGACTACTATATTGAATGCAATAGGTGGATTAGATAAAGTAAATAAGGGAAAAATTTTTGTAAATGGTAAGAAAATTACAAAAAGAAGTTCTTATGTAGTTGATAAAATCAGAAACTTAAATATTGGATATATATTTCAAGATTACAAATTGTTAGATAATTTGTCTGTTTATGAAAATGTAGCTATTTCTTTAAAAATGATAGGAATAAAAAATAAAAAAGAAATAGAAAAAAGAGTAAAGTATGTTTTAGAAGCAGTTAAAATGTATAGATATAGAAATAGACCTGCTAGAATGTTATCTGGAGGGGAAAAACAAAGAGTAGCAATAGCAAGAGCAATAGTAAAAAACCCAAGCATAGTAATTGCTGATGAGCCAACAGGTAATTTAGATAGTAAAAATTCATTAGAGATAATGAATATAATAAAAGCATTATCCAAAGATAAATTAGTAATTTTAGTAACACACGAAATTGATTTAGCAAACTTCTACGCTTCAAGAATAATTAAGTTACAAGATGGAAAAATTATAGAAGATTATGAAAATAAGCCAAAAGAATCTTTGGAATATAGACTTGATAATAAGCTATACTTGAAAGATTTTCAAAGTAAAGATACACTAAATAAAAATAAAATTAATGTGGATTTATATACAAATAATGAAAACAATGAGGTAAATATTGAATTAGCTATTAAAGATGGAAATATATATATAAAATCTGAAAGCCAAAAAATAGAAGTTGTAGATGAAAATTCTGCGATAGAATTAGTAAATGAACATTATAAAAAGTTAGATAAAAGTATTTATGATGATTATGATTATAATTTAGAAAAAATAATAGACAAAAGGTATAAGACTAAATATACTTCTATATATGGAATTATGAAATCTATAATAAATGGATTTAAAAGAATTTCTAATTATAC
>CANDRW010000038.1 GCA_947388675.1 uncultured Clostridium sp.
TTGTTGTTGTTTTACCATGGTCAACGTGTCCGATTGTACCAATGTTAACGTGTGGTTTTGTTCTTTCAAATTTTGCTTTAGCCATTTAAATTTTCCTCCTATTTTTTAATTTTATTTTTTAATATTAATATCTAATATTCTTAAACACTTGCATTTTATACTATTTCTATCATAAAATCAAGTATTTTTTGAAAATTAGTCTTGTTTCTTAGCTCTTGATGCAACAATTGTATCAAATACTGATTTTGGAACTTCTTCATAATGACTTGGTTCCATTGAATAAGTACCTCTACCTTGTGTTTTTGAACGTAAGTCTGTTGCATATCCAAACATTTCTGATAATGGAATAAATGCTCTAATGATTTGGTTGCCTTGAACAGCTTCCATCCCTTCCATTCTACCACGTCTTGAGTTAATATCTCCAATAACATCTCCCATGTATTCTTCTGGAACTGTTACTTCAACTTTCATGATTGGCTCTAAAATAACTGATTTAGCTTGTTTACATCCTTCTTTGAATGCCATAGAACCAGCAATTTTGAATGCCATTTCTGAAGAGTCAACTTCGTGGTAAGAACCATCTACTAATGTAGCTTTAAAGTCAATTACAGGGTAACCTGCTAAGATACCATTATTAGCAGCCTCTCTAACACCCTCTTCGATTGGTTTGATGTATTCTTTTGGAACTGCACCACCAACGATTTTGCTTTCAAATTCAATTCCTTTTCCAGCTTCTAATGGTTCCATTTCTAGCCATACATCACCGTATTGTCCACGACCACCAGATTGACGAATGAATTTACCTTGTACTTTAACTTTATTTCTAATTGTTTCTTTGTAAGAAACTTGTGGCTTACCTACACTACATTCAACTTTAAATTCTCTTTTTAAACGGTCAACGATGATATCTAAGTGTAACTCACCCATACCAGCGATGATAGTTTGACCAGATTCTTGGTCTGTCCAAGTTTTGAAAGTTGGATCTTCTTCAGCAAGTTTTGATAAAGCAATTCCCATTTTTTCACTATTTGCTTTATCTTTTGGCTCAATAGCGATATCAATAACTGGCTCTGGGAATTCCATTGATTCTAGAATGATTGGGTGTGCAGGATCACATAATGTATCACCTGTTCCAACATCTTTTAATCCTACTGCTGCTGCAATATCACCTGCATATACTTTTTCAATATCTTCTCTGTGATTTGAGTGCATTAATAGAATTCTTCCCATTCTATCTTTCTTGTCTTTATTTGCATTTAAAATTGTTGAACCTGCATCTAATGTACCAGAATATACTCTGAAGAAGCAAATCTTTCCAACAAATGGGTCTGTTGCAATTTTGAATGCTAAGGCTGCAAATGGCTCACTATCAGATGTTTTTCTTTCAGCTTCGTTTCCATCCATGTCAACACCTTTAATATCTGCAATATCAAGTGGTGATGGCATAAATTCTACGATATTATTTAATAATTCTTGTACACCTTTGTTCTTATATGAAGAACCACAGCATACTGGAACAATTTTGTTATTAATAGTTCCTAATCTAAGACCTTTTTTAATTTCTTCTTCAGATAGTTCTCCACCATCTAAATATTTCATCATTAATTCGTCGTCTTGTTCTGCTACAGATTCAACCATCTTTGCTCTAAATTCTTCTGCTTGAGCTTTTAAATCCTCAGGAATATCTCCTTCTTCAATTTCTTTTCCCAAATCATCTTTATGAACAAAGGCTCTCATTTTGATTAAATCTACAACACCTTTAAAATTTTCTTCTGCTCCAATTGGTAATTGAACTGGAACTGCATTTGCTTTTAATCTATTTTTTAATTGATCAACACAAAGCATAAAATCAGCACCAGTTGTATCCATTTTGTTTACATATACCATTCTTGGAACTGAATACTTATCAGCTTGTCTCCAAACTGTTTCTGTTTGTGGTTGTACACCACCTTTAGCTGCTAATACTGTAACAGCTCCATCAAGTACTTTTAAAGATCTTTGAACTTCTACAGTAAAATCTACGTGTCCAGGAGTATCAATGATATTGATACGATGTCCTAGCCATTGGCAAGTTGTAGCAGCAGAAGTAATTGTAATACCTCTTTCTTGCTCTTGAACCATCCAGTCCATTGTTGCTCCACCGTCGTGAACCTCACCAATTTTGTGAGTTTTACCTGTATAAAAAAGTATTCTCTCTGTTGTGGTTGTTTTTCCTGCATCAATGTGAGCCATGATTCCTATATTTCTTGTTTTCTCCAAAGGAAACTCTCTTCCAGCCACCTTTTTATCCTCCTCTAATTTATTTTTGTTTTCTAACGGGGTTGACTAAAACTTATAATGAGCAAAAGCTCTGTTTGCTTCAGCCATTTTATGCATATCTTCTTTCTTCTTGAAAGCTCCACCATTTCCAGCTACTGCATCAATAATTTCATTTGCTAATTTTTCAGCCATTGTTTTTTCATGTCTGTTTCTAGCATATGTTACAAGCCATCTTAGTCCTAAAGTTTGTCTTCTTTCAGGTCTAATTTCGATTGGTACTTGGTATGTTGCACCACCAATTCTTCTTGCTTTAACTTCAAGAACTGGCATAACATTTTCTAAAGCTGCTTGGAAAACTTCTAGTGGATCTTTTTGCTCTTTTTCTTTAATGATGTCAAATGCATCATATACGATTGATTGAGCAACTGTTTTTTTACCATCTAACATAACATTGTTTACTAATTTAGTAACAACTTTGCTATTATAGATTGGATCTGGTAAAACTTCTCTTTTTGCTATAAATCCTTTTCTTGGCACTATTCTTCCCTCCTTTTTGTAATTTCATACTATTTTGTATGATAGGTACTCTGAAAAGCTTATATTGCCTTTCCGTATAGTGCTATATAATCTATTCTAAATTTAAGTACCTTAATTTAGTAATGTATTATTAGCACCGTTTTTTCACCTTATTTCTTAGGTTTTTTAGCTCCGTATTTAGAACGAGCTTGCATTCTGTCTTTAACCCCCGCTGTATCTAATGTTCCTCTAATAATGTGATATCTAACACCTGGAAGGTCTTTTACTCTTCCACCTCTAATAAGAACAACACTGTGCTCTTGTAGGTTGTGTCCAATACCTGGGATATATGAAGTTACTTCATATCCATTAGATAGTCTTACTCTGGCTACTTTTCTTAACGCAGAGTTTGGCTTTTTAGGTGTTACAGTTTTTACAACAGTACATACACCTCTTTTTTGTGGTGCTCTGTTATTTGTAACTCTTTTATTCATAGAGTTATATCCATGTTGTAATGCTGGTGCTGTTGATTTTGTCGTAGAACTTTTTCTACCTTTTCTTACTAATTGGTTGATTGTTGGCACTTAAATTTCACCTCTTTTCAATTTTTATAATATAAAATGTTCTACCGTCTTCTATTTCACTTATATATTGTGCAAATAAGTTTCAAGAATACAGAAAACCGTTAGGGAAATACACTTTTGCGTATTTTACACTAACGGTTTCTATTTTATCATTTTTCTGGGTTAAAGTCAAGATGAAGATTGAATTTTATGATAATTATACTTCACGACCATCTACATCAAACACTTTTACATCCTTTGGTTCTACTTCTATTACATCATCTTTTTCTAGGTCTTGTGTATTTTCAGCTTGCGCAGGTTGTTCAACTTTTTCCTCTTGTTTGCCTTTTTCTGCTTCTTCTTGCATCTTCTTTCTAAATGCTACATAAGGGTCCTTTTCCAATCCTGCTTTATATTTATCTTGCATAATTCTATATTTATCAGCTTCTTCTATTGGCATATCCTTTACAAATTCTTCAATATCAAATCCAGGCTCTGTATGCAATTCTGACCAATCCAACATTATTCTTTCTGGACTAATATTCTTTAGACCTTTGTTCATGTATGCTTCTAACTCCTTTATTGCTTGTGGAGTTTCTTTATCTATCTTTTCTCCCTTTTTCGTTGATGTTTCTGCTGTTGGAAGTGCTTTTGTAAATATTCTCTTAATCATTCTCATTATAAAATTTGGTCTCTTTTTAAACTCAGAAACAACACCTTTTCTCTGATTTGCTTTAGCTAAATCCTGAAGTTTTTTCATATTTTCATCTGGTTTTACCAATAAGCCAGAAAAATCATAGCTAATACTCATTGCATCTTCATATCTTTCTGGGTATCTGCGAATCATTTCTTTGTCTTTTAGTAATTGTTCATATTCTTTTAAACTTTGAGTTCCATATTTCACATCTACTTCTGTCAAAACTTTTGCTAAGCCTTTATCATAAAATTTATCTGCTTGTTGAATTTTTTGTTTTTTTGTTAATGTCTTAATTTCATCATGATCAAAGTCTTCATCTAGCACAGCTATTTCATTTGAAGTAACTTCCTTTTGTTCTTTTCCATTTGATATAACAACTTTATAAACTGGATTTTTTCCGCCTTCAATTGAAAAGGCTACACCTTCTACTTTCCATTTGTCTGGCTTTGGTTTTGGATCTTTTGGCTCTACTGGTATCCTATACTCTTGTGGTTCTATTGGTTCTTCCTCTGGATTTAAGCCATCTGCATAACCTTGACTAACAGCATCTTCTGCCTCCCTATCAGCTCTAGCTTCCTGTCCTTTTTCTATTTCTTGTTTATGTCTAATTGCCTCGTCTATTTCTCTTTCTTTCTTTTCTTCTTGTCTAGCTTTTTCTGCTTCTTGTTCTGCTCTATATGCTTCCCACGTTTCATCTTCTTGTCTGGTCACTTCATCTACTATCCTACTGGTATCTAACTTCTCTAATAATCCATTTACTTGTCCTAAATCTTGCTCTAGATGTGCAATTTCTCTAGTTAATCTTTTCACTCTTGTTTGTGCTAATTCTGCTTTTCTTGTACATTTCTCTAATTCTACTTTTGCTGCTGTGTAAACTTTTGAACTTGAATCTTTATATAAAGTCAATGCTTGCTTATGTACAGCCCCCTCTGCATATGCTTTATTAAATTCAGAAATCTTCTTGCCTATATTATCTTCTTTTCTCTGTATATTAGCTTCAATCTCTCTTTTTACTTCTTTTAGTTCATCTGTTAACTGATTTTTGGTCGCTTCTGCTTCTTTTGCATTTTCTTCTTGCCCTTTTTGTTCTTCTAGTGCAATTCTTTCATTTCCTTCTCTTAATTCTACTTCAAGTTCTGCTAGCCTACTTTTCGCATCTTGTATTTCCTTATTAAGTACATTTCTTCTTTCTTGTCTAATTCTTTCTCTTTCTTTTCTTAATGCTTCTATTACTTGTTCTATTTCCACTCTCGTTACAGCACTATCATTTACGGCTATGTCAAATTCTCTAAGTAGTTTACCTTCTTCATCTTGACTATATTCTTCTCTTTTTGTTGCAACTACTCTTCTTCCAAGACCTTCTGTGTAAGTTACATCGTCCATATTAACAGTTCCTTGTAGCTCCATTAACGCTACTTCATTTGAACTTATTATTTCTGTTAATTTGTTTTGTTCTGGTTCTATTCTATTTTGTAACTCCTCATGTTGACTTGCAATTCGCTCTTGTAGTTCTATTGGTCTTTGCTCTAAGCTAGAGAACCATTCTCCTACTCTTTTTTGATACTCCTCTAAAATATTTTTATTCATTTTTTCCTCCCATGCTCCTCTCCTTATGAGTGAGAAGCTTTTTTCTCATAATAACTCTAGTGTCCATTATACAACATCTTTCGTGTTTTTGCAACCATATTATGTAAATTTCTTCAATTTGTCTTGAAAACTTAATCTATTTGTCACATTCTCGTAATATTTCTTTCAATTTATCTAATGCCCTATCTGCTAATTTAGTATATCTTAATTTCTTGTCTTTCACCTTTCCCTCTAAGCTTGGCAAAATACCAAAATTAGCATTCATAGGCTGAAAGTTATCATTTTGCGTTGCTATATAATTACTAAGAGCACCTATCATTGTAATTTCTGGAAAAGCCATTTTTTCCTCTCCTAAATATTGCTTTGATGCATTTAATCCTACTACTAATCCTGATGCAATTGATTCTACATATCCTTCTACACCTGTTAATTGTCCTGCAAAATAAATATTAGAATGACTTTTCAAATGATATGTGTTATCTAATAATTTACTAGAATTAATATATGTATTACGATGCATTACTCCATATTTCACGAATTCTGTATTTCGAAGACCTGGTATCATTCCAAATACTCTCTGCTGTTCTCCAAATTTAAGATTAGTTTGAAATCCTACCATATTAAATAAATTTCCTTCGCTATTATCCTGCCTTAGTTGAACTATTGCATATGGTCTTCTTCCTGTTCTTGGGTCTGTAAATCCTACAGGTTTTAATGGTCCAAATCTTAAAGTATCTTTTCCCCTTTTTGCCATCACTTCAATTGGCATACAACCTTCAAAAATCTCTTTCTTTTCAAATTCATGTAATGTTACAATCTCTGCATTTACTAAAGCTGTCCAAAATGCTTCATATTCTTCTTGGTTCATAGGAAGATTGATATAACTTGCTTCTTTTTGGAATTGAATTCTCTTTTTCCAATCTTCTACGCTTTCTACTCTTTCTCTTTCTTGCTCATAGCGTTCTCCCCAAAAGGCTATATTCATATCAATAGATTCTTTTTCTAAGATTGGCGCAGCAGCATCATAAAAATATAACTTATCTTGACCTGTTATCTGAGCAATTTCTTTGGAAAGCTTATCAGAAGTTAAAGGTCCAGTTGCTACCACAACAATTCCCTCTTCTGCCATTTCTTCTAATTCACTGTACATCCCTTCATCTACTAGAATATCATCCACATTATTCACAGTTGCATTCCCTATTTCTTGATAAATCACTTCTATATTTTCCATTTTCTTAATTTCTTCTGTCACTCGTTTAGAAAACTTATCACGATCAACCGCCAAAGCTTGCCCTGCTGGCACGGCTGTTTCATCTGCTACTCGAATTAATAAAGAATCTAATAAACGAAGTTCTTCCTTTAATAAGCCACAAGCATTGGTATGCAAATTAGATTTTAAAGAATTGCTACATACAATCTCTGCTAAATCGGGATTGCTATGTGCTGCCGAAAAATTTTTTGGCTTCATTTCATATAATTTTACTTTAATTCCTCTTTTTGCAATTTGATAAGCTGCTTCACATCCTGCTAGCCCTCCACCAATTACAGTAATATATTCTTTCATGAATTTGGATATCCTTTCCTCATCTATTGAGTTTTATTATATCGAATTGTCACATTTTGTCAATTGCTTTTCATCATAAAGACAAAAAATAAAAACCATAATACTACTACTGTAATGTTATGGTTTTATGTTAATATATCTATTTTTGTTTCTCTGCTGTCTTTTGGTATTTTGAAGTGTTTTTCTCTCGTCAGTGTCTAAAAACGCTTTACAATTAGCATTTTGTGCGTTTTAGAGCATATATTTTTCACCCCCCTCCTCTACTTTGTATAAAGTAGAGGCCTAAAAGAGATGTTGGTGCTAGCGCCCGTCGCATTGTGGCTGTCACGGTAAGACGTAGTGCCGCTGCTGCTGTAATGACCACCTCTACGGACACACGGATTACCAGTGTACGTATGGTGCTCTGTACTACATTCAAAACAGTTAGAAGCCATATCGTGAATATTACATACCTTATCTCCTGCTTTTCCTGTATTTAATCTACTTGAATTAACTGACTTCTTGTTGGCATAATTACTATTTTCGCTATACTTTTGGATAAACACAATTGCTGTATCCCAACTATAACTATTGATCAAATCACTTTCTACATAATTACTACTATACATATTTCTTGCATTTGTTGCTGCATTTGGCTGTGTAATATCTACCCATGCTACTTTATCACATTGTGACTTTACTTTATTATCTGTTCCTTTACTTGCTTCATATCTTCCTAGGTAATATCCTCCATTTGCTTTTGTTTTTGTTACAAAATCCCCTAAGTTTTTAGCAGCTGTATTTCCTGAGTTACTGATTAACTCTTGATACTGAGTTTCACCCTGACAAGTTACTGTTACAGTTTGTGTATAATTATCTGCATTTTGCTGTAATGTTGGGGTTCCATTACTTGCAAATGTATATCTTCCTAAAGTTATTGTAGTTGTACTTCCATCTTTATTCTTTATCTCTCCCACTGGTATCCATACAAATTGATTTCCTTCTTCATCTTCAATAACAATCCCATCTTGCACTGCAGGTGTTCCATCACCATTGTAAGTATATTCTACTTTTGCTCCTTCTTCTGTTCCTTCTGGTGAGTTTGGTACAATTTTGAATCCTCCAGGAACTGTTATTTTATTTCCATTTTTGTCTTCTACGATTTTATTTTCCGTTTGTATTTTGTCAACAATTCCTACTATTGTTGGTTCTTCTGGCTTTGGTGGATTTGGTTGGTCTGGCGGATTGGTTGTTCCTCCATTTCCATCTATATATTCATTAATTGTATTTCCTATATTATTAAGGTATTCTTGCTCATCATTTTTTGCTTGGTCTGTCTTATCTTTTGCATCTTGCGCTAATTTAAATATTCCATTTTCTCCAAATACATATACAATAGTTATTCCCGCCAAAATGAGTAACACTACGATTGTTACAACTAAGGCTACTAATGTAATTCCTCGATTGCTATTTTTCAGTTCTTTTTTCTTCATTCTCCTTTTTCCTCCGTTTCTTTTATGTCAGTTTAAGGACGTATCTCTAGTCAACACTTTTTCAAAGCGTTAGCTAGAGATACGTCCCTAAACTAGCACTCTTTTGTTGTTAGTATCTACATTTTTTATTACTTTTATACACATTTCTTTACTATTTCTTTGCTTTAGTCAAAATGCCGAATTTATTTTTTCTAAAGTTTACAGCTTCGCTTTGCTACGCATAAGTTATTCGTAACTCACTTTGTTCGAACGACTAACTTAATCTCGCTATCACTCGATTGCATAAATCATCCGTGGCTCCTAAATTTTGCATGGCTGACTTAATGTTCTTAAAAGCAATTTTTCTTTTTATAAATATCATATTTGTAGATATCTTATTTATAACATATTGTTTTAAAATGTGTCAATATATATCATGTTATTTGTTTAAAAAAAGCGAGGACTTTTTCTATGAACGAATTGTTCACAAAAAAGCCCTCTTTTCCTAAACTTAGGAATGTTGTATTGTGTGTTTTCTGTAATGTACTACTGAATCATGTCCATAATGGTACGATATGCCTCCTCTCCTCCTTTGATATCTTCAAAGGAGATTTCGTCATTGTCCCCAGCTGTACAAATGCTCAAAGTCGATAATCCAAATGCTCTTTGTAAAAGGCTTGTGCCAATTTTACAAGACCGAACCTTAGAAATCGGTATTGATACTTTCTGTTTTGACAATACCCCATAGAGGTAATGTACTTCAGTATCCGATATCTTCAGTTCTTTTTTTGTTTTGCAAAGGATGGATATTCCACAGCTTGCTGCACATACTGCCAGGACACTCCAGTACCCCACGTTGATATGAATGAGCCATTTGGTTATGTCGACATATCTTCCTGCAACAAACAGTAAGATATAAAATACCACTGTCCAAATGACGCAGCCGACAGCCAACCTAACCCCATTTCTTGCTAGACCATACAAATAGGTTTGTCTTCTTTCCATTTAGCGAACCTCCTGATGTTTACTGCAATGAAAACACACAATACTTGGAATGTTGCTATGCGCCCCATTATATCACACAAGTTACCATAATGCAACATATTTTCAACCAAATAATTCCATGATATCTTCTCGTGATAATTGATTAATAAATGTATTCTGTGTTGAAAGCATATTATCCACTAGCTTTGCCTTCTTTTGTTGTAATTCATATATCTTTTCTTCAATAGAATTTTTTGTAATTAATTTATACACTTGTACGTTATTTTTTTGTCCAATTCTATAAGTTCTGTCTGTTGCTTGATTTTCTGCTGAAATGTTCCACCAAGGGTCATAATGGATTACCATATCTGCACCTGTTAAATTTAGCCCTGTTCCTCCTGCTTTTAAAGAAATAAGGAATACTTTGATGTCTTTATCCTCATTAAACTTATCTACTAATTCTATTCTTTCTGATACCTTAGTTTGTCCTGTTAATTTCAAATAACTAATCTGCCTTTTCTTTAGTTCCTTTTCAATAATAGGAAACATCGAAGTATAACCAGAAAATAGCAATATTTTGTGTCCACCTTTTGTAGCATCAGTAATCACATCCATACATTGTACTAATTTGCTACTTTCCCCTTCATAATCTTGTAAAAATAAATTAGGGTGACAACAAATTTGTCTTAATCTCATTAACAATGCTAGAATTTTTATTTGGCTGTTTTCAAATCCATTCATTTGAATTTCATCAGCTACTTCCTTTTTTGCTCTTGCTAAATGACTTAAATAAATCTTTTGTTGCTCTTCTTCCATTTCATTATATAATACAGTTACTGTCTTATCTGGTAATTCTGTCAACACTTCTTTTTTAATTCTTCTTAAGACAAATGGTTCTATCATTTTCTTTAATCTTTGCATAGCTTGCTCGCTATTTTCTTTTACAATAG
Source organism: uncultured Clostridium sp. (assembly GCA_947388675.1). Classification (GTDB taxonomy): domain Bacteria; phylum Bacillota; class Clostridia; order TANB77; family CAG-508; genus CAG-273. The sequence continues at coordinate 10,572 of CANDRW010000038.1, forward strand.
CTAATTCATATATCTCTTTAAATTTACGATACTTAAATAAATACCCTGGCATAATAAAGTCAAAAATAGACCATAATTCTGAAAGTGAATTCTCAATTGGTGTTCCTGTTAAAGCAAATCTTGTTTGAGCAGTTATTCTTTTAATTGCTTTTGCATTTTGTGTGTTGTTATTTTTGATATATTGTGCTTCATCTGCAATCATATATTTAAATTGATATTTCTCTTCATATAACTCAATATCTCTTTTTAAAGAATCATAGGAAGTAATAATCACATCATATTGTTCAATTGTACGAATTTTTTTCTCTCGTTCTATAGCACTACCACTAATCACTAAAGCCTTTAAAGTAGGAGCAAATTTTTCTGTTTCTCCTAGCCAATTCAAAGTTAAAGAACTTGGACATGCTACCATAGAAGGCCTAGCTTTTTTTCCTTCTTCTTTTTGTCTATTAACATAGGATAAAATGACTGCTAATACTTGAAGTGTTTTTCCGAAGTCCCATATCATCTGCTAAAATACCACCAAAATGATATTCATCTAGTGTTTTTAGCCATTGATATCCTACTTTTTGGTAATTTCTTAAGTCCGCTTTCAATCCTTCTAGTAGTTCTATTTCTTCACTTTTTCCTTCATTTTCTAATTGTTCTATCATTTTTTGATAAGAACTATCTTTTTGTATAGTAACATTTTTTAAAGACTCTAACATCTTTTCTAAATATAGTGTACGATATACTGGAAGTTTCATTACTCCACTAGCTAAGTCTTTGCTATCAATTTCCATATTGGTAGTTAAGTCTTCTAAAAATTGCATCGTTTCATTATTTTCCAGTTTCATATATGCTCCATCTTTTAAACGATAAAACTTCTTCTTTAATTGATATTTTTGTAGCATTTGTGCCAAGTCTGTTAAATCAATTCCAATTTGCGATAAATCAATTTCTAACAAATTGTTTTCAATACGGATACCAATATTTTTCATTTGAAAGCTATGAATCTCTTTTTTCTTAAAAGCATCTGTTACTAATACTTCATATCGTTTCATATAACTTTCAATTTCTTCTGATAAAAATTCGTAAATCGCATCTTCTTTTGCTAAAATGAGCTTTGCATTTGCTCTATCTAGCATAAATCCTGTTTTAATAAATTGATGTAATGCCTCATTTTCTCCAATAATATTACGTGCTATTGGTACTTTTTCATTCATTAATGGGTTAAATTCAAAGTCTTCATAGCAAAAGCGAATATCTGCTACTACATTGTTATTTTTATCATAATCTAAATAAATTTTTACTCCTAAAGGTTTTGGTACACATCTTTTTTCAACTTCTGGTGATAGGTTTTCTTTTTGTACTTCACTTGTTAAGTTTGGTGCAATTATCGAAAAAAAGCTACTTAATTCTGTTTCGTCTATTGTAACTTGATTCGTATAGTTTTTTCGTAATACATCTAACAATTTCAAAGTACTATTTTCAAATTCTTTGCTACAACGATAGATCGTATTTTTGAAAAGCATATAGGTATAATCTTTACCTTCTAAAATCTCATAACTAAAAATATCGATATCTGCTTGAAAATTAAATTTTTCATTGGAAGTTTGCGTGATAACAAATGGGATTTCTGGTTCTATGGTAGAAAAGTACACTGTTTTTTCAAGACTATTTTGTTGAAATGCTACCTCTGTATCTTTTAGTGCATCAAACAAGTCGTCTAATCCCATGTTGGAAATAAAAATATTGTCTAATACATATGCTTTTTTATAGTAATTATATCCTTCTGCCGCCTCATTACTATATTTCATAATTTCTGCATATTTTAACATAAAGTCTAAAATAGGAAGAGATTCCTCCGAAAAAGATTCCCTTTTATGAATCAAATTTAATTTTGCTCCATATTGATATGGCTCTTGGTGGAGCATTTTAGTATAAAAGTCTGGTAAGTTCTTTATTTTATATAACTGTTTATCCCCTATCTTGAATTCTATTTTCATCTTTTTTTGAAAATCATCATAATAAATTTTAGGAATAATCTGGATGTTTTTGGCATATTCTATTTGTTCTTGTTTTGTTTCTTCCTCTTCTTGCATAAAACTACTTAGTAATTGCTTAAAAACTCTATGGTTTTCTTTTTCTCGAATTTGTTCTCTATTTTCTAACATCTTCTTTCCTCCACAAAATTTATCAATTGTAATATTATACTATATGAATCACTAATTTTCAAGGTAGGAAAAGAAAAAACTTGAAGCAGATGGTAGTACCATCTGCTTCAAGGCTTTTGCGCTTATAAAGGGTTTAGTGCAAGAAATTCGAGGCATACATCTTTTTTTATAATATCTGGCCGCTCTGCTTCTATTCTTTTTAAAACAATGTCTCTTATTCTTTCCATAAGCCATATAGCCTGTGCTGGTCTGCTAAATTCTTCCTCTATTACAGCACCATTTACTATTTTGCTAAAATCTTTTGCTTCTACCTTGCAAGCATAGAAATACAATTTCTCCATGCTTCTATCTCCCTTCATTTTTTATTATAAAAATTTGCGATATTCATATTATAGCATTTTAGTAGCAAAAAGTCAAAAGCACTCCAAATTTATTCAAACCTATATAAGAAAGATCTGTTTTTAATTTGTTGTTTTTTTCTTACTTGCTGTTTTCTTTTTACTTGATTTCTTACTGGTAGACTTTCTAGTCGTTTTCTTCTTTGTCTTTTCCTTTTGTTCTTCTGGATGCCATTCTTCTCCTACCTTTGGGGCATTCCATGAAATGTACTCACAAGTCTTTCCATTATTTTCACAAACATAGAATTTTCTACCTCTTTTTGACTTCTTCACTTGTACTGTTCCACCACATACTGGGCAAGGCACGTCTATTGTTTCAACAATTGGTTTTGCATTTTTACACTCTGGGTATCCTGGACATGCTAAGAACTTTCCATATCTACCATATTTAATCACCATCATTCTGCCACACTTTTCACATGGTACATCTGAAACTTCTTCTACTAGTTCTACATGTTCTAGCTCTTTTTCTACTTTTTCAACTACTTTTTCAAATGGTCCATAGAATTCACGAATAATCTTTTTCCATGTTTCTTTTCCTTCTGCCACTTCGTCAAATTCTTCCTCTATTTTTGCAGTAAATTCCACATTGATAACATCTGTAAAGTTTTCTGTTAATAATTGATTCACAATTTTTCCCAAATCTGTTGGTACTAGCTGTTTTTGTTCTTTTTGAATATATCTTCTTTCTAATATAGTAGTAATTGTTGGAGAATACGTACTAGGTCTTCCAATTCCTTTTTCTTCTAAAGCTTTTACTAGACTTGCTTCTGTATATCTTGCTGGTGGTTGTGTAAAGCTTTGCTTTGGTTCTAATTTTTTCTTTGTTACTTCTTGCCCTACTGTTAATTCTGGAATAGAAGTATCCTCTTCCTCTTCTTTTTCTCCTTCTAATGTTTCGACATATAATGTCATAAATCCTTTAAATTTTAGAGTTTGACCATTTGCTTTGAAATGATAGTCATTTACTTCTATATCACTGGATATCGTATCATAAATAGCCTGTGCCATTTGGCTAGCAATAAAACGATTATAGATTAAGCGATATAACTTGTATTGGTCAGCACTTAAATGTGCTTTAATTTTTTCAGGGTCTAAGTCAATATAGGTTGGTCTAATTGCCTCATGGGCATCTTGCGCTCCTGCTTTTGTTTTGTAATAACGATTTTCGTAATAACTTGCACCATATTTCTCTGTAATAATTGTTTTAGCCACAGCTCTTGCTTCTTCTGAAATTCTGGTAGAGTCTGTTCTCATATAAGTAATCAAACCTACAGTACCTTTTTCTCCTACATTCACACCTTCATAAAGCCCTTGTGCCACTGACATGGTTTTCTTTAAAGTAAATCCTAATTTACGAGATGCCTCCTGTTGCATAGTACTAGTAGTAAATGGTGGCGCTGGAGTTCTTTTCTTTTCTCCCTTTTTGATATCTGCTACAATATATTTTCCTTTTTCAATTGCATTTAAAATCTCTTTTACTTCTTCTTCAGTATGAATTTCTATTTTCTTGCTACCTTTTCCATAAAGAGTAGCTTGAAATTCCTTTTTGCTATTTGGCTCTAATAAAGTAGCATAGATATTCCAATATTCTTCTGGAATAAAATGTTCAATTTCTTCTTCTCTATCTACAATTAATTTAACAGCTACTGATTGTACTCTACCTGCTGATAACCCTGTTTTAACTTTTTTCCAAAGTACAGGACTTATTTTATACCCTACAATTCTATCTAATACCCTTCTTGCTTGTTGTGCATCTGTTAAATGCATATCTATTTTTCTTGGTTTTTTGATAGATTCTTTGACTGTTTCTTTTGTAATTTCATTAAAAGTAACTCTACAGTCGCTATCTTCTGGAATTTCTAAAATATGTGCTAAATGCCAAGCAATTGCTTCCCCCTCACGGTCAGGGTCAGTTGCAAGATATACTTGTTTTGCATTTTTAGCTTCTTTTTTCAAACTTTTAATCAAATCACCTTTTCCACGAATATTAATATATTCTGGTTCAAAGTCATGCTCTATATCTATTCCCATTTTGGATTTTGGTAAATCTCTAATATGTCCCATGGAAGCCATTACTTTAGTGCTTCCCCCTAAAAACTTCTTAATTGTGTTTGCCTTTGCTGGTGATTCCACAATAATTAATTTATCTGCCATTTGTATTCTCCTTAATATCTTTGCCTTTTACTATTATAGTATCATAGACTAAATTCATTCATTTTGCAAGTGATTTTCTTTACTTTTGCAATAATTTATGTTATTATCTTATTTAGCAAATTTTTTTATTTTATTCAGAAAGGTGAGTTCCTATTATGAAGTATCTGTTTTATTCTGTTATCGCTATTTGCATTACAGTAATTGCATGTTTCTGCATTGCCTATCTTGATGCAGAAACTATTCAAACAATCGCTTTTTGCATTGTAGGAGGCTTTGTTGCTTATTGCTTCCTAAAAGATTAAAAGAAATAGCACCTATCAAATCACTTGATAGGTGCTATTTATCCACTTATTTTTTATATTGTTGCGTAATCTTCAAGAATATCTCTTAAAGTTACTGGTGTAACCTTATTTTCAATCAACAGCTCTAGCATTTTGTCTGCTTCTTGCTCTTGACTAAAAATCTGACTAAATTCGCTCTTTTCCATGCAAGTTTCTACTGTGTCTTCATGTGTTTTGATGATACCAATTCCATAAGGCTTTTCGACATTTTTTGGCATATTTCTTTTATCTTCATCTTTCAAATATGTGAAAATTTTATAATTTCTAAATTGTTGTTAGGAAGAAACCTTTGCTATTACTGTATTTTAATTTTTCGTCATAAGAGAACAAAATTGTTACAACTAAGGCAACAATGGTTATACCTTAATTTGCTTGCTTTATTTTTTTTCTCTTTCCTCTTTCATTTCTAGCCAAAGTGCGATATAATAGGACTACTAATATACAAATTAACAAATTCTAAAAGCAAAGCTTTAAGAATTTGTAATATTTGCATAACTATCTCCTACGTCAATTACACATAAATGTGTAATTTCCTAGGATATAGAAAAAAGGAGATGAAAGTAAATGGGATACAATTTTAAAGAAATCGAACGTAAATGGCAAGACAAATGGTACACAGAAGGAACCTTTTATGCCAAAGAAAACTCAAATCAAAAAAAGTGGTATGGATTAATTGAATTTCCTTACCCATCTGGGCAAGGTCTTCATGTTGGACACCCACGTAGTTACACCGCTTTAGATATTATTACTAGAAAAAAACGTATGGATGGATATAACGTGCTATACCCTATTGGTTTTGATGCTTTTGGTTTACCTGCCGAAAATTATGCTATCAAAAACCATGTACATCCTAAAATTACAACTGAAAAAAATATTAATCATTTTAGGGAGCAATTAAAAGCATTAGGCTTTTCTTTTGACTGGTCAAGAGAAGTAGATACTACTGACCCTAATTATTATAAATGGACACAATGGATTTTCATTCAACTATATAAACATGGGCTAGCATATAAAACTACTATGCCAATTAACTTCTGTACTGGCTGTAAAGTAGGCTTGGCAAATGAAGAAGTTGTTAATGGTGTTTGCGAACGCTGTGGAAGTCCTGTTGTTCAAAAAGAAAAAAGCCAATGGATGCTTAAAATTACAGAATATGCACAAAGATTAATTGATGACTTAGATGAAGTAAACTTTTTAGATAAAATTAAAGCACAACAAATCAACTGGATTGGTAGAAGCGAAGGTGCTGAAGTAAAGTTTAAAATTGCTGATTCTAGCAATGAATTAATAGTTTACACTACCAGACCTGATACTTTATTTGGTGCTACTTACATGGTAGTTGCACCTGAACACCCTATTATTAAAGAATTAGAAGGAAAGATTACAAATTTAGAAGAAGTAAAAGAATATCAAAGACAAGCTAGTTTAAAATCTGATTTTGAACGTGCAGAATTAAATAAAGAAAAAACTGGTGTAGAATTAAAAGGTATTACAGCAATCAATCCTCTTACTGGAAAAGAAATTCCAGTTTGGGCATCTGATTATGTTCTAATTACTTATGGAACTGGTGCTATTATGGCTGTACCTTCTCATGATACTCGAGACTGGGATTTTGCAACAAAATTCAACTTACCTATCATCCAAACTGTAGCACCTATCTTTGAAGGTGAAGGAGACTCTAAAGTAAGAGATGATAAAGAAAATACGACACGTAATGTAGTAACACTTGTTATCAAACATCCAACAGAGGACAAATATTTATGTGTAAAAAATCATAAAATTTCTCATCTATCTTTACTTATGGGAGGAATCGAAGGTGATGAAACACCTCTTGAGGCAGCAGCTAGAGAATTAAAAGAAGAAACTGGTTATATTGATATTGCCTCTTCTAAAGAATTTATCTTTACCTATTTTGACCATTTTTATGCCATTCACAAAGATGTTAATCGTCTTATCCATAATCATACTATTATGGTAAATTTGGCATCTTTAGAACAAGTACCTGTTTCTGAAGAAGAAAAACAAACGCAAGAACCACTATGGCTTACCAAAGAAGAACTTATCAATAATATCACAATTGAAGCACAAAAATATGATGTAGAAAGAGCATTAAATGGCGAAACTGCTTTAACTGATACTTCTACTGGGAAAATGGTTAATTCTGGTTTCTTAAATGGCTTATCTGTAAAAGAAGCTATTTCTACTGTTATCCAATATTTAGAAGAAAAAGGTATTGGTACCAAAAAGGTAAATTATAAATTACGTGACTGGGTATTTTCAAGACAACGTTATTGGGGCGAACCAATTCCAATGGTATATTGTGAAAAATGTGGATGGGTTCCACTTCCTGAAGAAGAATTACCGCTTGTCTTACCTGACATTGAAGATTATGAACCTAGCGAAAATGGAGAATCTCCTCTTGCTAAGCAAACAGAATGGATAAAAACTACTTGTCCTCATTGTGGTGGTGCTGCTACAAGAGAAACTGATACAATGCCTCAATGGGCTGGTTCTTCTTGGTATTATCTAAGATATATGGACCCACACAATGACAAAGCTTTAGCTTCTAAAGAAGCCCTTGCATATTGGAGTCCAGTTGATTGGTACAATGGTGGTATGGAACACACTACCCTTCACCTACTCTACTCTCGTTTCTGGCATAAGTTCTTATATGATATTGGAGTAGTTCCAACAAAAGAGCCATATGCAAAACGTACTTCACATGGTATGATTTTAGGTAGCAATGGTGAAAAAATGTCCAAATCAAAAGGTAATGTTATTAACCCTGATGATATTGTCAATGAGTTCGGTGCTGATACTTTCCGTGTTTATGAAATGTTTATGGGTCCTTTCGATCAAACTGCTCCATGGTCTATGGAAAGTATACGTGGTTGTGCTAAATTCTTAGATAGAGTTTGGAATATGCAAGATATGTTAGTAGAAGGAGATACCTACTCCCCTGAATTTGAAAAAATGATGCACCAAGCAATTAAAAAAGTTTCTAGTGATATTGAAGAAATGAAATTCAATACAGCAGTTTCTACTTTTATGAGTATGACAAATGAATTTTACCGTGCAAAAAGGATTAATAAAGTAGAATTTAATACTTTCTTACAATTATTAAATCCATTTGCCCCTCATATGACAGAAGAACTTTATCAAATATTAGGAAATACTAAAGCAATTGCCGAAACACCTTGGCCACAATATGACGAAGACAAAACTGTAGAAAATACAATTGAACTTCCTATTCAAGTAAATGGAAAATTAAAATCTACTATATCTATTGCAGTAGATACTCCTGAAGAAGAAGTAAAAGAAGCAGTACACGCCAATAGCCAAGTACAAAATGCTACAGCTGATAAAACAATCGTAAAAGAAATCTATGTAAAGAATAAGATTTATAACATTGTTGTAAAATAAGGCTGGTGGAAAAGG
>CANDRW010000039.1 GCA_947388675.1 uncultured Clostridium sp.
ACAAATATTAAATTTTTTTAATATTTCTATTGACAATTAATAGTTAGACTTTCTTATTTATATTTGCCCCTATATTTTGCTACTATATCATATATTCTTTCATAATGCTATAATTTAGTCAAAATATTTTTAGCAAGTTAAAAGCACTTATGGTTATAAGTGCCTTTCTATAATTTATTTTTATTTAACGAAATATATTTCGCTTCTATTTATGAAATTGACATACTACTTTCTAAAACAGTAGTATATGTCTTTTGCCCTTTGAACTATCCATATATATCAATTATATCGTCATTTAGAATTTTGCTTTCATTTCATTGCTATATGTATAGTCTACCCATATAGTATCTTCCCCAAATCTGTACTCACTTTCTAGTAACTTGCCCTTATATTCTATTTTGCTAATGCTCCACCTAATTCTGTTAATTTTTCTTTGTATTCTTCTATTGTTACATTGTTTTCTTCCATTAATTGTTTACCTTCATCTATTAATTGTTGTACAGTTTTTCCTGCAATATCTTTATATAGCATACTTTCATCTTTATTTTGAAGGTATTCGTCTGTAAATCCTGCTTTTGCAGTATGATAGATACAAGCATAGGTAAAATAATATGTTTCATCACTTTCACCGAATTTTTTCTCTACTTCATCTAATATCTTCTCATAGTTTTCTTGACTAACTACTTCTTTCTTTAAGCTTGACTTTCCTGAAGATAATAATAAAAATCCCCCTACTATTACTGCAATTGCAACTACAACTGCTACTACAATCATTACTACTTTTTTGTTCATTCTTTTTTCCTCCCCTTACTTTTTCCTTAGTGTATTACAAAATACGACAAAAATCAAGTCTTTATTCTATAATTCACAACCAATTTGTAATTATTATCTTTTTAAGTGTGTCCCCAAAACTGACACTTTTGTCACTTTTAGGGACGTAGGTTTAACTGACACTTTTGTCAGTTTTAAGGAACGTCCCCTAAACTGCCCTAAACTGACACTAAACTGATAAGACAAACATTGCATGGGCCCATCCTAGTCCATTTGCCCAATTTGGTTGCATGGTGTCATTGCTGACTTGCTCTGCTAAGAAGCCATGTTGATTAGCAGTATTTACTATAAATTCAAGGCATTCTTTTGCTTTTGTTTTTTCTCCTGCTTTTTGATAATACATTCCCATCCATGCTGTTGAAATTGGCCAAGGGCTATTTCCTCCGCGGTAATGGTCTTGTTCAAATCTTAAATATCCCCCTGTATAAGTTCTTAATGTCATATTGATTCTTTCTACTGTATTTAATACCTTTTTCTCTTTTGGAGAGAATATTTCAAAAGGTACTACAATTCCTAATTCACTAATATCTGTGCGATTATCGTTTTGATTTCTTAAAAAGGTTTTGGTTTGTTCATCATATAAATTGGTTAAAATGAAGTTTTTAATTTCTTCTTGGTATTTGACCATTCTTGCTTCTAGTTTGTTCATTGCTTCTACTTTTAGTCTGTTATTCGTTTCAAATACTGGTCTTAGTATTTCATTCATTTCTTTCATTGACTGAAATGCAGCATAAATAGCTGATAAGGAATATAGATGGACTCCTTCATGCATTTCCCACAAATCATAACTGACTGGTAATTTGTTTCTTTCTTCTGTATGATAAGTTGCCTCTATTTCATTTTTCACAATGTCTGATTCGTCATGTGTTCCTAAAACATTATCCATATAAGTACATAAAAATTTTGCTGCATTTTCACACATTTTATAGATATCTTTCAAAAATTTAGCATCTTTTACTACTTTGTAATGTTCATAAATTCCAAAGATAACACTTGCTGTTTCATCTATTTGATAACCCCAACAAGGTGCTAGTCTTCCATCTGTATAAAATCTTTGCTCCCACATTCCATTTTTGTTCTGGGTATCTTTGCAAAAAGTTTTATAGAATTTCTCTGTTTCTTTTATCATTTTTACCTTGTCTAATGCTCTTGTTACAAACACCGCATCTCTTGGCCAGCAATAACTATACCTTCCACATTGTGTCATATTTTCATCAATTTCTACTGTTGCTGAAATTCCACCTGTTGTATCATTAGTAAGAAGTGGAAATAACAAAATACTTCTTTGATATACTTGATTGAACTTTTTATTAAATTTACTGGTTTCTGGCTTTAATTCAATTCCTAGATGTTCTTTAACATATTTCTTCCAATATTTTTCTACAGCTTGTTCTTCTTTTGCCACATCTAGTTTACGAATATCTGTTAATTCCTTTTTTACAACTTCCTGTGATTGCTTTTCACCATTGATTTTAAAGTATAAATAAAGGACTAATTCTTTCTTTTCTCCTGGTTTTAAAATTCCGATATCATAACTGATACTAGAATCACAAGACATACCAATATAGTCTTTGTCTTGGATCACTCCACTTCCTATATTTTCCTTTGTGTCATTTAATTGATAACTCATAAATGGCATTTTAGAAAATGTGTACATTGTATAATCATGGCAATATTGAATTAATGCATTTTCTCTAATTTCAGAACCAACCATATTATTGACATCTGATAATAGTTTTGCATGCACTAAGAAATTGACATTTAAGTCAATACTATTTTTATTTTCAAATTCATACTTCTTTAATAGTACACTATTTTTTAGTAAAGCAAAATCAGTTTGCTTGATACTTAAATTAAAGTATGTGTTTGTAATTTCTGTGTGTAATATATTGGTATTTTCAGTATAATACTGATGATATTGATTATTAATATCATCATGCAAATATATCATTCCTGAGTCATTGATTTTAACTCCTGTTACAAACTCATCTATCCAATTTCTAAAATCAGGTGCTGGATACATGACTCTTAATAATTCACCTTTTTCTGTAAAACTTGCGGTAATATTTCCACCGCCAATTATGGCATCATTATTATACTTATTTTTCATTGGTTTCTTTCCTTTTCTTTTTTATTTTATCTGCGTCAGTTAAGGGACATACGTCTGACCAACAAAAACTTCGTTTTCGTCAGTCATACATACGTCCCTTGACTGACACTCATTTGAAATTGCTTTTTTAGGCATTTTGTGATATAATAGATATATATTTTATATTGGAGGTTTTCTCTATGAAGTTCTTTGGCAACTTTTTCCTTGGTGCAGCAATTGGCAGCTCTCTCGTGGTATTGTTCTTATATCACGAAATTATGGCAATGCCTATTGCTCTCTTGTCCCTTGGTTTGCTCTTTCATTACAGTGTGAAAGAGAAGTAATGCCTCCGCACTGCCCACCAGTTCATGGGCAACCACATTTGCTTTTTTAGTAAATGTGGTTTTTAATTTTTCTCCACTATTCTCACAATTTGTTCTTCAATTTCTTTTAGTCTTAACTTTAATCGACTAATACTGTCATCATCTGCTTGTTCTCCTAGGTATTCTTCCTTAACAATGACTTCCATATCCTCTAGTTCTTCTTTTAATGTCTTAATCTTATCTAATACATCACTCTTCTCAATGGTTACCTTTGTTACTGGTTCTACTGCTTGTTCCATTGTTAAGTCTTCATCTAAGGTATAACATTGTCCATACTCTGGAATAGTAACTGGAATCTCTACTGTTTCTAGTATTTTATCTTTTAAAATTTCTTGTCCTTCTGGCTCTCCATGTACTAGGAAGATATGTTTTGGTTTTGTGATGAAAGAATAAATGAAGTTCAATAACCATTCTTGGTCTGCGTGTCCTGAATATCCTTCAATATATTCTATTCTTGCATTGACTGCAATTTCTTCTCCAAATATTTTGACTTTCTTTTCTCCTTCTACAATTCTTCTTCCTAGAGTTCCCTGTGCTTGGTAACCTACAAATAGGATGGTACTTTTTGGGTCCCATAGGTGATGTTTTAAGTGGTGTTTAATTCTTCCTACTTCACACATACCGCTGGCTGAAATGATAATTGCTGATTCTTCTTTTTCATTTAACGCCTTTGACTCATCTGCTGTTCTTGTGAATTGTAACCCATTGAATTCTAATGGATTATCTCCTGACTGAATAAAGGCTTGTGTTTCTTCATCAAAAAGGTCACTATTTTCTCTAAATATTTCTGTAGCAGAAATGGCAAGTGGACTGTCTACATAAACTGGTGCCTTCATTAAGATATCATATTTTTCTTTAAATTCATCACTAATTGGTCCATCTTTAATGTTATTTAGTTCATATAAAATTTCTTGTGTTCTACCTACTGCAAAGGATGGAATAACTACTGTACCCCCTTGCTTTAATGTTTCTGATACAATGTCTAAGAAAAGATTTGCTTTATCATCATTTCTCATATGTAATCTTCCACCATAAGTAGATTCCATAACTACGTAGTCTGCTCTTTCTATCATAGTAGGAGAAGATAATAGCGGAATATCGTTATTTCCTAAGTCTCCTGTGAAAACTGCTTTTGTTTCTTTTCCATCTTCATTTACCCAAATTTCAATAATAGCAGACCCTAACATATGTCCTGCATCATTAAAACGTACATGGATATTTTCGTCAACTTCTATAATTTCATCATAAGATACTGGCTGAAAAATTTCCATACAGTCTAGAGCATCTTGCGCTGTGTATAAAGGAGGAAGTGGCTTTTTTCCCTCTCTTACTCTTTTCCTATTTCTCCACTCAATTTCTTGTTCTTGAATGTGTCCGCTATCTGGTAGCATAATAGAACATAAATCTCTACTAGCTTTAGTAGTAATAACAGGATTGCGATATCCTTCTGTATACAGTTTTGGAATTCTTCCTGAGTGGTCAATGTGGGCATGGGTTAATAGTACAAAATCGATATCGTGTACATTGTAGGCAAATGGTTCGCTATTTTCCATTTCATCTCTTGCGCTTCCTTGATACATACCACAGTCTACTAAAAATTTCTTTCCTGCTCCTTCTACTAAAAAGTTAGAGCCTGTTACCATTTTGGTGGCACCTAAGAATGTTATTTTCATACTCTTCATCCTTTCTTTTTATTTATCTTTCTTGTTTAGCACTTTCTTGTCTTTTTCTATACTGTTCAAATATTTTATCTAGTCCTTCTTCTGATTTAGGTTCTAAATTAAATTCTTTATGATTACTTAATCTATTGTATCTTCTCATAAAATGACCTAATTGCTTTTCTTTTTCGTCTTTGTCATTTCCTTGATATACTAAATCTGTCCAATACACATGATATAAAGTTGACCTTGCTAAAATAAACAACCTATATAATTCAACATCACTTAATAATTTTTCTGTATCTCCACTAAAATGACTTCTTAATTGACTAAAAAAATATTGCTCATCTTCTGGAGTATAAGCCATTTGATGTAAGTGAAATGCTATATCATATGCGATATCTCCAATACAGCCTAGTTCCCAATCTATAAATATTACTTCTCCACTATTAGATAATATAGCATTTTTCTTATGCCTATCACCATGCATTATTGACATTCTTCTGTTATTATCTATTTTAGGTACCTTATCATATAAATGTGCAAATATATCATTGGAAATTCCTAAATTATCATATATTTCTTTTAGATTTTTATAATATCCCTCAAAAATTCTTTCTGTATTACGGCACTGAAATTCATAAAAACTTCTATTATCTTGCCAGTTAGCATATCCTAATAAATCACTTCCATCTATTAAGAATAAGGAACAAATTTGTTGTATTATTTGGTCTATTATGCTTTTATCTATCCCCTGATGATCTTTATATTTATCAGCTAACAGTTGCCCTTCTATATATTCTTGTACTGAATACTTTTCTCCTTGATGTAATAACTTTGGAGCTTTAATATTATGCTTTTGTAGCAACTCTATTACTGTATCTTCTGGAGTTGAACGATAATATTCTACAGGAATTCCAATTTTTCTTGGATATCTAATTACATATTTTTTTCCATCTTGAACAAGAATTTTACATTGTTTACTACTAGTATCTAATATCTCCATTTTTTCCTTTCTAAATTATCTTTTTTATTTCATTTTAGCTCTACTCTTTACATAATTTGAATTTCAAGGCGTTTTATGGTTAATATATATATCATTTTATATTGGAGGTTTTCTCTCTGATTTATCGTGCCCTTGCTGTCCTATTTCTTTGTACACCAATATTCACTCTCTTCTTTCATTTTGATGTTCCTATTGAAGCACATTTTATGAGCCTTTGCACTGGTCTCCTTTGTGCATTTCTTGCCATCTATAGCAAGTTAAATGAAATTTGCAAATCGCTCAAAGGCAAGAACACCGAAGAGGATGATGAGAAGAAAGAGGAAGAAAACTAACCTCCACACCGCCCAAACATTTCATTGGGCAACCATATCTGTTGTAAAACAGGTATGGTTTTTATTTATTCAAACAACTTCACTTTCTTCTTTAATCTCACTGTCCTATCACATTGCAATTCTACTGTTGTTTCTAATACCTTCTCATCATAATATTCAATATATAGTTTGCCATCTTTCACTTTTGTTTCAATCACCATATGGTCTAAATCTATCATTTTGCTATCAAAAATATTATTTAAAATTTGCCTATTTATTTCTTCATCTTTTGTCACTTCTTCTAATACATTTAGTTTTTTCGCTTTTTCTAATAATTTCTTTCTTGCTTCTTCAAAAAGAGTTTTTAGTTGCATTACTTCTTTTAGTTTTGTTTCCTCTTTATCTAATATCAAAAATCCATAATAGCGTAGTTCATAAATATAGTCTATGATTTCTTGTTTCGTTTGTGCCTTTGCTACCTTAATTTGGAAACATTCTAAAAATATGCTACAAAGTTCGGTAATTTTAAGTTTTCTATCTACTCTTTGTTCTAAGTCTAAAGAAGTTAAGAAGTTTACTTTTTCTTCTACTTCTTGCTTTCTAGCTACATATCCCTTTGGTTCAATTAAGCTATTACATTCTTTGATTTGCTCCAGAAGTTCATCTCTTTCTTTATTTAACCTATCTACCAAATGACTGATACTAAATATCTTTTCTTTATTGGGCAACTTGCTATTTCTTTTTTCATATTCTTTGCGTAGCAATTCTTTGTTATTTAGCATTTTGTCAATTTCTTCAATTTGCTTCGTATATTTCTTTTTCTCTTTTGTTTTTTGTTCCAAGAATTTCTCTTTATTTTCTAAACTTTTGAGTTCACTTTCTAGTTCTTTTGCTTTTTCTTTCCAAAACTTATATTGTTCTTCATTTTTAGAAGCTACCATATCAATTGCCAATTTGCAAAACAGTAGAACAAATTCCTCTGCCCTTTTTTCTCCAAAGTTTTCCTTAATATATGCCTTTAATAAGTCTATATAATCTGCTAAATTACTATCATTTTGAATCCACTTTTGTATAAATTCATTCCCTATTAGATATAGTAAATTTTGAAAAATGATATTCGTTTCTAAGTCTGGAATTTCTTTTAAAACAATATCCCATGACCAGCCATTAAAATCTCGAATGACCTCTAATTGGTTCATGCGATTTCCTAAATTCAACACCTCTGAAGTGGCAGTTTGCAAGGCTTGTTTCTCTTGTGGTATGCAAACTGTTTTCTCAGATAGCTTTAAAATACAATCCATGACTAGTAACTCATTTGCAAAAGCGACTATCTTCTTTTCTTCTTGTTCTATCATATATTTTACGTTTTTTTCTCTTAATACATTACTTGCTTCTGAATTAAATTCTGCTACAATAATCTCTTCACAATTTTCTTGTATCATTTGGAATAAATTTTCAATGAACTCATTTTTGTTAGGTACTTCTACTTTGCTCTTCGCATAATCGTTATATCCATTTTCAATTTTATAAAGCATGCTTAAAAGAAGATTTTTTGTATCTAATGAGAACCCTTTTTTCTCTAAAATCTTCTCTAAGCGGTTAGTATAATCTTTTAGATTGAACTTTTCTAAAATTTGCTTTTTCTTTTCCATATGTACCTTTTTCATTAGTTAAAATTTTTTCTTTTAATGATATCTATATAATATAAATGCAAACCGCGCAAGGTGAGCAAAGCGAACGCCTTCCGTTGCTTTCTAAAGTTTGTATCAATAGTTAATGATATGTCATTAACTATTGTATACATAAGAGAAGCAACGGACAGCAAGGTTAAACGTTATTATATAGTATCATTAAAAAGTAATACTATTACTCATAATATCATCAGTATTCATAATTCTAATTTTGAACGTTTTCAGCATTTTCAGCAGACGCATTTTGAGCCATTTTCAATTCTTGCCATCTTTCTTTTGTCATTAATACTTCACGTGGTTTACTTCCTTGATAGCCTGAAATAACACCTCTTTCTTCCATTTGGTCAATAATTCTTCCAGCCCTTGCATATCCTACTTTAAATCTTCTTTGAATAAAAGAGGTCGAGGCTTGCTTGGTTTCTACTACTGTATCAATGGCTTCCATTAAGAATGGGTCTGTTCCGTCATCATCTGCTTGTTCTGATTCTAAGTCTTTTTCTTTATCTGTCTTATTTGAATTTTCAATTTGTTCTATAATATCTTCGTTATAGATTACTTCACCCTCTGCTTTAATGAAATCTACTATCTTTTCTACTTCACCATCAGATACAAACGCCCCTTGTACTCTAGTAGGCTTTGAAGCACCTGCTGGATAGAATAGCATATCACCTTTTCCAAGTAACTTTTCTGCACCTGCCATATCTAAAATAGTTCTAGAGTCTACTTGTGATGATACAGAAAAGGCAATTCTTGATGGAATATTTGCTTTAATGATACCTGTGATAACATCAACAGATGGTCTTTGTGTTGCGATTACTAAGTGCATACCTGCAGCTCTTGCCTTTTGTGCTAAACGGCAGATAGAATCTTCTACATCTTTTGGTGATACCATCATTAAGTCTGCTAACTCGTCTATAATGATAACAATTTGTGGCATAGTACTATTGCCCTCTTCTTTTTGTATTGCTTCATTGTATCCCTTTAAATCTCTTACGCCTTTCGTAGCAAACTTTTGATAACGATCTTCCATTTCTTGTACTGCCCAAGCTAAAGCTCCTGCTGCTTTTTTAGGATCTGTTACTACTGGTATTAATAAATGTGGTATTCCGTTATATACTGATAATTCTACAATCTTTGGGTCAACCATTAATAGTTTTGCTTCACTTGGTTTTGCTTTGTATAAAATACTAGATATTAAAGTATTGATACAAACACTCTTACCTGAACCTGTTGCGCCTGCGATTAAAACATGAGGCATTTTAGCAATATCTGTTACCACTGCTTGTCCTGCTACATCTTTTCCAAGTCCAAAGGCTAATTTTGATTTATGGTCAATAAATTTGTCATCTTCAATAATTTCTCTAAAATGAACCATTTCATTTTCTTTATTTGGTATTTCAATTCCTACAGCTTGTTTTCCTGGAATTGGTGCTTCAATACGAATACTTTCTGCTGCTA
The DNA here is from genome assembly GCA_947388675.1 of uncultured Clostridium sp. Classification (GTDB taxonomy): domain Bacteria; phylum Bacillota; class Clostridia; order TANB77; family CAG-508; genus CAG-273. The sequence continues at coordinate 9,428 of CANDRW010000039.1, forward strand.
AGTTTAAGGCAATATCATCTGCTAAGTTAGCAATTTTGCTAACACGAACTCCCTCTGCTGGTTTTAATTCATATCTTGTAATCGCTGGTCCTACTGAAACATCTTCTACTTTTGCTGATACCCCAAAGCTGTATAAAGTTTTCTGTAATTGAGTAGCTGTATCTGCTACTGCTTTTTTGCTTCCCCTATTTGCCTTCTTCTCTGGTTCACTCAATAATTGTACTGGTGGGAATTCATAATTTTCATCTTCCACTGCCACTGCATGTTCTAATTGTAAGATTTCTTTTGTTTTATCTTCTTTTTTCTCTTCTACTTGCTTGAATAAATTAGCTTCTAAAACATCTGGTGAACTTGGCTCTGGCTTTGGTTCTTCTACCACTGCTGTTTGTTCTGCTTTTAATTTTTTCTTGCCAAAGAATGGAATATCTAATTCATCATTGGCATGGTCATATTTTTGCCCTAATTTATCATCTTCATTCAAATTAATGGTTAATTGGTCCTCAAATTGAGCTGCTAATTTTTCTGCTTCTTCCTTTTCACGTAAGCGTCTTTCTTTCTTTGTTTCTTTTGGTGGTTCATCATCATCTAAATCTATTTGTGGTAATTTTCTCGACTTAGATATCTTTTCTCTTCTGGCTAGTCTTTCTTCTTCATATGCCTCTCTTTGTTCTCGTCTTTCTTCTTTTCTTTCATCGGCTCCTTCTAAGAAATTGGCAATCATTTCTGCTGGTCTCATTTCAAAAATGAATACTAGTAATATGATAGATACACCAATCGTTAAAATAGATGCGCCAACTGTTCCTAGCATTTTAATCAATGGAACAGCAACTATTCCTCCAATCACACCACCGCCAACATCTTTTTCTCCTTCACTAAAACAATCTTGCATAATATCTGAAAAATCTCTATTACTTTTAATATCGTCAGCAATATGACCTTGGAAAATACTAAGCATAGCTGCAATACAAACTAAAAAGATTCCATATTGTATTAGTTTACGGTGCATGTAGTATTTATCATTGCGTGTCATCCCAATAGCTATTAACAATATTGCAATTGGTAGCACATACTTGATAAAACCCATAATTCCACCTAGCATTGGGCTTAGTTTTGCACCAATGCTTCCAGATTTAGTATAAATCAAAATCATTAATAATATACTAAGTAGTACTAAAACAACTACTGCTATATTGCTATCTACTTTACCACTTTTCTTCTTTTTCTTTCCACGCTTTGTTGCCATTTTTCTGCGTTCCTCCTGTGATTTTATTTATCTTCTCTTTAATATATTTATAATAATAGTGCCGTCTGCGCAAGGCTTTTGAGGTTGTTGAGGCTTTGCCGATTACAACGTCAATATGCGTAACACAGTGAAGTGTGCTTGCGAGCGCCTGTTGTTGCTTTCTTATATTTATATCTTTAATAGAAAGCAACAACCAGTAAGGACAAATGCTATTATAAATATATTAAAGAATACTAATAAAATGAAAAGAAGTCAGAAATTGGAAATCAACGACTTCCCTCCGACTTCCGAAAAATCTATTTAAGTTCATTTCTATTTTCTTGAATTACTTTTAATGCATTTTGTAATGCTTCTTCTATGTTAGATAAAAGATTATCTGCATAGTCTTTTGTACCTTTTGAAATTTCACGAGACATTTCATTTGCTGTTTCAATAATTTCAACTTTCTTCTCATAAGCTTTTCTAGTTATCTCATGTTCATCTATCATGGAAATAATTCTATTTTCTGCTTCTTTGATAATTTCATCTGCTTCATTTTGTGCCTCAACTAATATACGTTGCCTTTCTTCTTTTACCCATTTTGCTTGTTTTAACTCTTCTGGCAATTTTAATCTAATTTCTTTTATAATATCTAATATTTCTTCTTTATCTACAACAGATTTACCAGAAAAAGGTACATTCCTACTCTTTTCTAGCATGTCCTCTAAAGTTTCTAATAAAGTAAATATTTCCATTGTATTACCCCTTTCGATTTTTAAGACGCTTTAGAATTTACTCTTTAAAATCATATATCTATTTCTTGTTGCTTACAAAAAGCAAACTTACTCTTCCATATCTTCTAATGTCATCTATTTGGATATTTAAATTTTCTAATTCGAGTAATTCTCGCTTCTCATCATCGGTTTCTATAATTATTGTCCCTTCATCTTTTAGTAAATCTAATGATAATATTCTTTTTATAGCGTCTATTGCATAATCGGCTTGATAAGGTGGGTCTAAAAAGATAATATCAAATTGGATATTTTCTTGTTTAAAACTTTCTAATGCTTTTCGGTAATCTTTTGACATTACAATAGATTTTTCTGTTAGTCTAGTCTTATCAAGGTTAGCATATATCATTTTAATCGCTACATGATTGTTTTCACATAGATATGCTTTTTTAGCACCTCTACTTAAAAATTCAATAGCAATGGCTCCACTTCCTGAAAACAAATCTAGAATAATGGTATCTTCTATTTTGTTTTGTATGATATTAAATAGAGATTCTTTCACTCTATCTAAAGTTGGTCTTGTAGACAAACTTTCAATTGAATTTAATTTTGTACCTCTTGCTATTCCACTAATTACTCTCATAATACCTCTAGTATGATATATACTTATTTTATAGTTTTCTATCAATATGTCAATAGTTTTAATAAAAATGTAACATTTTCTTAATGCTGCTGTAATATTGTCAATTCCTTGTAATATTAAAAACTCTAAAAACTGCTATCTTTTGTAATAGCAGTTTTCTATTTAATCTTTATTTGATTCCTTTAGAAGTTCTAATTGTGAAATCAAAAGTGATTCCATTTTTGCTCTGTATACGTCTAATTGTTTTTGTAAATCTTCCAAAGTCTTTTTCTTAAGTATAATATCTTGATCTAGTGCTCTTGCTGTTTGTCTAGCATCTCCTTGTGCATCTAATAATATTTTATCAGCTTCTTTTTGAGCAGCCTTTTTTATATCATCTGCTGCTAATTGTGCCATCACTAAAGTATTTTGCAAGGTACTTTCTATTCCTTTGTATTTTTCTACATTCTCTTGTAATTCTTCCATTTTGTTTTTACTTTCAGCAACTTCTTTATATAATTTTTCATAATCTTCTGTTAATTCATCTAAGAAATCATCAACTTCTTCGACGCTGTAACCATTCATCATTTGTTTTGAAAATTTCTTATTTTCAATGTCCAAAGGTGTAAGCATATTATCCTCCTTCTAAAATTTGTATAAAAAAGTCTTCTTACAAGAAACTTCTTATTGATTATTGTTATTTCTTAACCAAGAAACAGATAATTTGTTTTTGATTTCATCTCTTGCAGTATCATTTTCAATATCATAATTAAATGGTGCAATTAATACAATAGAGTTGGAAATTTTTTGCATATGTCCATCTAATGCATGTACAGCTCCTGATACAACATCTATAATTCTTCTTGCAACATCTTTATTTACATATTCTAAATTCACTATGACTGATTTTTTTTGTTTTAATAGATCACAAATACTAGCTGCTTGTTCAAAATTAGTTGGTTGTGAAATCACCATTTTAACTTGTTGTACTTGTGGCATACTAACAACTTTATTATTTCTTCTTCCCCATAATCTTCTTTCTTCTGGTTGCTCTTCTTCCTCTTCGTCATAGTTTTCTAATTCTTCTTCATCATAGTTTTCTAATTCTTCTTCATCACGTTCTTCTGCTGGGTCCATTCCAAATAGTCCCCATACTTTTTCCATAATAGCTCCTGCCATTTTATAACCCTCCTAAAAATTCTGTCTTTTGTTTTATCGTTTATAGTATCTAACTTTTTTGCTTTCTTGTCAATACTTTTTTTATTTTTAATATGATTTTAATATATTTGTAACATTTTTGTAACATTTTTATTCTGGCTTCTTCAAAATTTCGTCATATAACGTCAAAGTTTTTCTTGCTTTTAGTTCTTCGGCTGAATACCCTAATTCTAATAATTCTGCATTTGTATAATTTTCTACAATAGAATATTTTTCATTTTGCTTTGTTACTTTAATTAAAATTTTATCTTGATAGCCTGCCCTTGTTCTAACAACATAGTTTGCCTCATTGTCTCCTTTTTTCTCTGTTCCAATAGCTCCATTTGGCACTTTTTTACCACTATGGTTCCACCATATAATATCAAAGGAAATCTTTCGATAACTTACTAATTCTTGTACTTGCTCTGTTAGCTTTAATATTAAAATCACCTTTTCCTCTTCATTAGAAATATATTCGATACTACTTGAAACCTCTACATTATTAGGAAGTCTTATTTTAACCTTCGTCCCTAATTTTGCTGTTTTTGCTTCTTCTGAATCTAATATACAAGCTATGTAACACTGAAAGTTGTTAATAATTTTTCCACTCTCAACACTATCTGCCACTACTTGTCCAGTTTTAATATCTATTTTTTTTAGTGTCTCTTCACTTAAATTACTAAAGTTTTTTGATGAAAGTATCTCTTCATATCCATCTACTTTATAAGAAACTACTCCACTAATTGGTGCTTTTAAATATTCTGCACCTGAATTTAATTGATTTTCATATTTTTTTCTTTCATTAATTAATTTCTTCAAGTAAGAACCTGCTGGGCTATACTCTCCTGCAATTTGAGCTTTCTTTGTAATTGCACTGCTAATTTCTTTTTTAGCTTCGCGAATAGTTTGCATATTATTAGTAGTCACTAATGAAGCAATCGTTTCCTCAATTTGTTTGTCAATAGCTTTCACATCACTTACTGTAAATAATCCTTTTTCTTTTGCCATTGCTTCATCTATTTTTACGTCTAAATCTGCAATTTTCTTTTTTAAATTTTCTTCTCCACTAGAGTAGTAACGGAAAATAGCTTCATTTTTAGCAACTCTTTCACCTTCTGTTTTAATCTGTGCCATTCCATTTTTATAGTTATTTCCTTTTACAACTGTCTCTTCTCTAACGATATAGCCTATTGTGGCTTCTTCTTGATAAACTTTTCCTTGTTCTACACTAAAAGTATTAGTTGGATTTTGAACCAGCGCCACTACTTTATAGAGACAATAACTTGCTAAGATAAGTACTAATACTGAAGCTAGTGTAATCACTTTTTTATTCACTTTATATTTTCTTCTCGGCTCTTTTTTCGGCATCTTCTTAATGGTATTTATCTCTTCAGGTTGTTGCAGCTTGGCTGGACTTTTTTTAGCCCTTTCTTGCCCTTTCCTAGCCGTTTCTGTCTTCTTTTTCTTCATAATCCTCCAATATCCTTTGTATATTCTCCTCTGCAGGTCGCAATCCATCTATCCATTTGATTTCTTTGTTTTTGCGAAACCATGTTAATTGACGTTTCGCATATCTTCTAGTTTCTTGCTTTAATGTTTCTATCATTTCTTCTTTTGTCATATCGCCTTTTAGATAAGAAACCACCTCTTTATACCCTAGTCCTTGCATAGCAGTAGGAAAATCTTTATATTTTTTCAACAACTCCTGTACTTCTTCAATTAGTCCTTGGTTTATCATGATGTCTACTCTTTGGTTAATTCTATCATATAGTTTTTCTCTGTCCATATCTATCGCATATACTAAATATTCATATGGTGGTTCTTCTCTGCGTGATTCTAGCTCTAACTGTGTTTTTGTTTTCTTCGTTTGATGATAAATTTCTAAAATGCGCATAATACGCTTTTGGTCATTACTGCTAATCTTTTCTATTGCTTGTGGGTCAATTTCTTTTGCTTTTTGATATGCTGCTTCTAGCCCTTGCTCTTGTATTATTTCCTCTAATTGTTTTCTATAGGCTAAATCTGTCTCTATTTCTGGATACTGAATGTGGTATACTAAAGTATCTACGTAAAGCCCTGTTCCTCCTACTACAATTGGAGTTTTTCCTTTTGCAACAATTTCACCAATTGCTTTTTCTGCGTCTTTTTGAAAGTCTGCTACACTATATCTTTCATCTGGTGAAACAAAATCAATTAAATAATGTGGTATTCCTTGCATTTCTTCTTTTGTTACTTTCGCAGTTCCTATATTCATATCTTTGTAAATCTGCATAGAATCACAAGATACAATTTCTCCCTTCATAGCTTTTGCTACTTTCACAGAAAGTCCCGTTTTTCCTGAAGCTGTTGGACCACAAATTACAATTGCTTTTGGTTTTGTTTTCATCCTTCTCTCCTTTTCTAGCCATTACTTTTTGCATTTTGTAACATAGTATAGATACCTGTTTGAATATCTTTAAAATAGAAAACTTCTATAACAAGTAAAATAACTAAAACAATTGCAAGTAAAATACAACGATTTCTAAAAGTAACTGCCTTTAATCTACCTGCTTTTAGATTTTTGTATGAACTTGCCAAAAATGGCAAAACTAAAATTGCATTTACTGGTACAAATGTGAAAGTAATTAAATTTTTTCCAAAACTTTCACTTGTTCCTAGTTCAATGTCTTTTGTACCAAGCCAGTACGTAAAGCTAACTAACATATAGATAACTGCAATTCCTACAATAATAAAAATTCCTTTTGTTTTTTTGTCTATTTCTCTCCCTAGAAAATGATAGGTTAAAAAAATGGCTACTAGGTTTAATGCTAAGATACATGCATATATAAATAATATCATCTGTTTTTATCTCCTTGAAAATTTTCTTTCAATATCATTTTTTGTCATTTTAATAGCTGTTGGTCTTCCATGTGGACACGTGAATGGATTTGGTAATACTAGTAATTGTTCCATTAACTTGTCCACTTCTTCTTTAGTTAAAGCCATATTTGCTTTTACAGCAGCCTTGCATGCTACTGTTGCGATGAATTTTTCTTCTATCTCTTGTTTTGCTGTTCTTGCTACAGTATTGATTTCATCTAATGTCTCTAAGAACAATTCTTTTGTATTTAATTCTAAGCAAATATTCGGAACGCCTGTTAATCTAATCGTATTTTCGCCAAACTCATCTAAAGTAAAGCCTGCTTTTTGGAACATCTCCATATTTTCTCTTGCAATATCCATTTCTTTATGTGATAAATTGATAATATCTGGAAGTAACATTAACTGAGAGTCTTTTTGCTCTTCACTATAATAATTTTTCTTCACCTTTTCATATAAAATTCTTTCATGTGCTGCATGTTGATCTAAGATGTATAATTCCTTATCTAATTCTAAAATAATGTAGGTAGAAAAAGCAATTCCAATAAATCTATAATTTGGTATAGCTTGTTTTTCTTCTTCAAAAATAGAAATATTTTCTGCAGTTGCTAATTCTTCTGCTTTTACTTGATATTTTTCTTCTTCTTCTCTTAATTGCTCTGCTTTTTTCTCGTTTTCTCTTTTGACTTCTACTGGCATACTTCCAAAAGTACGTACATACATCTCGTCAAAATCTTCTGTTTGAGGTTCTATTTGCAAACTATCTAATTTCTTGACACCTTCTAATAATTTCTCATTTACTTCTTTTGCATCTAATACTTTTGTTGCCATGTTGTCTAATTGTTTTGTATCTTCCACTTGTGTAATTACTTCTGGCTTTTTAGGCACTGCAAATGGGTCGTTTTCATTTTGACTATTCGCTTCTTCTTGATTTGCTGTATTCTCTTCTTGCTTTGCTTCTCCTACGTTTCCTTGCAATTTTCTAAATAGCCCACCTAGTCCTTTTTCCTTCTTTTCTTCAATATTTGGATTATATTGGACCTCTTCTACTGACTTTGCATTAGCTGTAACTGTCTCTTCTTGTATCTTTGTATCTGTGACAATGTTTTCTGGTACTAAATTTGTTTTTTCTCTTTCTGTGTCTTCTACTAAATCTCCTTTTAATAGAGTATCTTTAATCGTATGATATATTGCTTTGAAAACTTTACTTTCTTCCTCAAAGCGCACCTCTAACTTAGCTGGGTGTACATTTACATCTACTTTTTGTGGATTCATTTCAATATTTAATACTAAAAATCCATATTTTCCAATTGTAATCATTCCTTTATAGCCTTGTTCTGCTGCACTAGTTAAAGTTTTATCTTTGATAAATCTTTGATTAACAAAAAAGAGTTGATTAGAACGATTCGAGCGTGCAATCGCTGGTTTTCCAATTACTCCTGTGATGTGAATGTCTTCATAAGTATAGTCTACATCTAAAATATTTTCTGCTATATCTTTTCCATAAATACTATAAATTGTAGCTTTTGCTTCGTTATTTCCTGGTGTTTGAATAATTGTTTTTCCACTATTAATTAGTTTAATTGCTACTTCTGGATGTACCAAAGCAAGTCTTGTAACTGCATCTTCAATGTATCCAGCTTCTGTAAAATCTTTCTTTAAAAATTTGTATCTTACAGGTGTATTGAAAAATAAATCTGTAATAGTAATCGCAGTTCCTTTTGGACATCCTGTCTCTTCTTTATTAATGGTTCTTCCGCCTTCTATTTCTATCCTATATCCAATTTCGTTATCTGCCGTTTTAGAAACCATTTCTATTTTGCTAATAGCTGCAACACTTGCTAAAGCCTCACCTCTAAACCCCATAGAAGTTACTGTTTCCAAGTCTTCTGCTCTTCTAATTTTGGAGGTAGCATGTCTTTCAAAGGCAATTTCCATGTCATCTGGTGCAATTCCCTTTCCATTATCTGTGATACGAATATACGAAATTCCTCCATTTCTAATTTCTACACTTATTGCTGTTGCACCTGCATCTATAGAATTTTCCATTAATTCTTTTACAACAGAGGCAGGTCTTTCAATTACCTCTCCTGCTGCAATTTTGTTAATGGTATTGTCATCTAATAATACTATATTTCCCATTCTTTTTTCCTTTCTAATTCTTTGGCTTGATTATATCATTCTTTTTTTCTTTTTTGTATAGTTTTTTGACATCTTTTTTTCATTTTGTAACACTTTTTCAGAAAAAGAATATTATATACCATACGAAAGACCTAAAAAATTATGTTCATAGGGAGGTATAGAAAATGGGAGGATGTTGTAATAACAGTGAACTTTTATGGTT
>CANDRW010000040.1 GCA_947388675.1 uncultured Clostridium sp.
AAATTAAACCGTCGAATAGAAAATATCCATATGTAGATTTCAAACCAGATAGGGAACCTGGAAAAGAGATATTACAAGTAAAAAATATTTCTAAAACGATTAATGGAGAAAAGATATTAAATAATGTATCTTTTACTGTAAAACAAGATGATAAAATTGCATTTTTAGCAGATAATGAAAATGCAAAAACAGTGCTATTTCAAATTATAGCAGGAGAATTAGAACCTGATGAAGGAGAAATTATTTGGGGAACTACTATTACTAACAGTTACTTCCCAAAAGATAATAATTATTTATTTGAATCTGATTTATCTATTACAGATTGGTTAAGACAGTATTCAAAAGATCCAGATGAAACGTATGTTAGAAGTTTTTTAGGAAGAATGCTCTTTTCAGGAGAAGAGGCATTAAAGAAAGTTAATGTTCTATCAGGAGGAGAAAAAGTAAGATGTGTACTTTCTAAAGTAATGTTATCAGGAGCAAACTTTTTAATTTTTGATGAACCAACGAACCATTTAGATATGGAATCTATCACAGCATTAAATGAAGGCATGAAGAAGTTTAAAGGTAATATGTTATTTACCTCACACGACCATCAATTAACACAAACAGTAGCAAATCGAATTATTGATTTGAAAGCAGATCAAGTAATTGACAGAGAAGTAACATATAATGAATATTTAGGAGTTGAATAAGGAGGAAATAAAAAATGTTTTGTAATAAATGTGGAGCAGAAGTAGATAATACTGCTAAATTTTGTAATAAGTGTGGGGCAACGATAGAAGGAGGAACAACAGATACAGCAAGTATTGTTTTTAGAAGAGAAGGTTCGCTTGCAGCAGCGCTTGTTCCAGCAAAGGTATTTGTTGATAATAACTTGGTTGGTTCTCTAGGAGTAGGAGAAGAGATGACAATTGCTACTACAGTTGGAAAACACCGTGTAGACTTTAACATTATGGGTGGAAATGGCGGAGGAGAAGTAGAAATAACTTCAGAACATCCAAATATAAAAGTACTTTTCAAAATAGCAATGGGAATGATTACAGCAAAACCAAAAATTATTAGTATACAAAACTTAGATTAAAATTACATAGGGACTATGTTATAGGTAACTCAGTTGATTAGGCTGGCATGGAGCTAGCAACACTAACTGGCTCAGTAATGCTAGCAACGGTTTCCGCCGTGGCAATGGCGGGATGTTCTCCTTCAACGGTAACAACAACTGGACTAGCAACAACAACTGTGGTCGTGGAGTAGCAGTGGTTAAGTCAGCTGTTCGAACGAAGTGAGTTACAGATGGTTTATGCGACGAAGCGAAGCGTAGTGTAAGGCACCGGACTTAAGATAGCTGTATGAACAAAGTGAATTACAGATATCTTATGCGATGGGAATACCTCTTGGCAAGCTAAGCTTAATATAGAATATCGGAGGGGAAAGTTTTAAGGAACTTTCCGAGTATAGCTATATTATTAAAGAAACATAGTTCCTTCCTATAGTGGTAAAATAGAAAAGAGGAATATATCGCAAGTAAGAAATGAAAGCGATATATTTTTTTATTTTCAAAAATTTAGAATGTTTGCTTGCATTTCTAAAAAACCTGTTATATAGTAATATCTAGAAAAAATACTAGAAAGGAACTAAAAGAAACATGCAAGAAACTATGGAAAGAATAGCTACGAGAATAGCAGAAGAATTAAACATTAAATTAACACAAGTGCAAAAAACGGTAGAGTTAATTGACGAAGGAAATACAATTCCATTTATTGCGCGTTATAGAAAAGAAGTTACTGGAGGACTTTCAGATGAAACTCTAAGAGAACTAGGAGAAAGACTTACCTATCTTCGTAATTTAGAAGCAAGGAAAGAAGAAGTAAAAACTTCTATTGAAAATCAAGGAAAATTAACAGATGAAATAGTAGAAAGCTTAGAGAAAGCTAGAACTCTAGCAGAAGTAGAAGATATCTACAGACCATATAAACAAAAAAAGAAAACAAGAGCAACTGTCGCAAAAGCAAAGGGATTAGAGCCTTTAGCCAATATTATTTATGAACAAACTGAAAAACAACCTATTGAAGAAATAGCAAAAGAATATGTTAATATAGATAGTTTATCAGAAGAAGATAAACAAAATAAAGATAAAGTAGTTGCAACAGTAGAAGATGCCATTCAAGGTGCAAATGACATTATTGCAGAAATGATTGCAGATGATCCAAATTATCGTAAAGAAATTAAACGTATTTGTTATCGTGATGGTGTGATTATCACAAAAGGGACAAAGCCAGAAGAAAAAACAGCATATAATATGTATTATGAATTTAATGAAAAAGTAAATAGAATTCCAAGCCATCGTATTTTAGCAATTAATCGTGGTGAAAAAGAAGAATTCTTGAAAGTAAAATTAGATAAACCAGAAGAAAATATTTTACATCATATTGAACAAGATGTCATTAAAGGAAAAACGCAATTCACAGCTATGCTAGAAGAAACTATAGCAGATAGTTGGAAACGTTTAATTGAGCCATCTATTGATAGAGAAATACGCTCAGATTTAACAGAAAAGGCTGAAACACAAGCAATCAAAGTATTTGGTAAAAATGCAAAACCATTACTTTTAGCTGCACCATTAAAAGGATTAACCGTTATGGGATTTGACCCTGCTTATCGTACAGGTTGTAAAATTGCAGTGATTGATGAAACAGGAAAGCTACTAGCAACTACAACCGTTTATCCAACAGAGCCACAAAATGATGTAGAAGGTGCTAAAAAAGAACTAAAAGCTTTAATTAGTAAATACAATATAGACATTATTGCTATTGGAAATGGAACAGCATCACGTGAGTCTGAAAGCTTTGTAGCAGAAATGATAAAAGAAATTGACAAAGATTTACATTATGCTATTGTTAGTGAAGCGGGAGCATCAGTATATTCAGCATCAAAGCTTGCCACAGAAGAATATCCAGATATTAATGTATCTTTAAGAGGGGCTATTTCTATTGCAAGAAGATTACAAGACCCATTGGCAGAACTAGTAAAAATTGATCCAAAAGCTATTGGTGTAGGACAATATCAACATGATGTAGACCAAAATAAATTAACAGAAAGTCTAACAGGTGTAGTAGAAGATGCTGTAAATGAGGTTGGTGTAGATGTTAATACAGCAACACCATCACTTTTATCCTATGTAGCAGGAATTAATAAAACTATTGCTAATAATATTGTAAAATACCGTGATGAAAATGGAAAGCTAAAAGAGAGAAAAGAGTTGTTAAAAGTGCCAAAGTTGGGTAAAGTAGCTTTTGAACAATGTGCAGGATTTATTAGAGTTCCAGACGGAAAAAATCCAATTGAAATTACAGCAGTTCACCCTGAAAGCTATGAGATAGCAGAACAATTATTGAGTAGCATTGGATATAAAAAGGAAGATTTATTAGAAAAAGATAAATTGAAAGAAATTAAAGGAAAGCTTGCAGGAATTGATGTAGTGGCAATGGCAAAAGAATTAAATGCAGGAGAAATGACATTAAAGGATATTATTGACGAATTATCAAAACCTGGTAGAGATCCAAGAGATGAAATGCCAAAACAGATTTTAAGAGCAGATGTGTTAAAATTTGAAGATTTAAGAGAAGGTATGGTATTAACAGGAACTGTTCGTAATGTAACAGATTTTGGGGCATTTGTAGATATTGGTGTAAAACATGATGGCTTAGTACATATTTCACAATTAAGTGATAGTTTTGTTAGAAATCCATCAGATGTAGTATCAGTTGGTGATATTGTAAAGGTAAAAGTTATTGGAATAGATGAAGAAAGACAAAAAGTACAGTTATCAATGAAAGAAGCTTAAATAGAATGCAAAAAAAAGGAGGCGGTTCTAATTTCCAAATTTTTTGGAAATTAGAACCGTCCCCTTTTCCATTTATTAAGCTCTATATTTTTCTTGTATTTCCTGTATTTCGTTATAATGATTATCTAGAATATCAATAAACACTTTTGCAATTTCTGGGTCAAATTGTGTACCAGAACAATCTTCAATTTCAGCTTTTACAACATCTAAAGGTAATGGATTACGGTAGGTCCTCTTTGAAGTCATAGCGTCAAAAGTATCTGCAACTGCTGCAATTCTAGCCATATATGGGATATCATTTCCACTTAATTTGCTAGGATATCCTCTTCCATCAAATCTTTCGTGATGATGCTTTACAATTGGGATAATGTCTTGAAAGATAGCAGCATTGCATAAAATATGAGCACCAATAGATGGGTGATTTTTAATTTCAGAATATTCATCATCTGTCAATTTAGCTTCTTTTAATAAAATGCTATCAGGAATACCGATTTTTCCAATATCGTGGAATAAACCACCAACTTGTAATATTTTCAAATCTGCTTCAGATAAACCTAAGTATTTTCCAATTAGTACAGAGAAGGCAGATACTCTATCAGAGTGACCTCTTGTATATGGATCTTTTGCTTCTACTGTATAACGCAAAGTTTCAATACTATCTAGATAAGCCTTTTCTAATTTTTCATAAGTTTCAGATAATTCATTGTTAATTCTTTTAATTTCATTCATTTGTTCAATAGATTTGATACCTGATTCAATTAAAAGTAACAATTGATCAAATTTATCACTTTTTTCACAGTAACCTTGAATATCTAATTTACGAATAGTTTCAAGTGGAGGAGCTAAATCCTTGTGTCCTGTTAATAGTAGAATATATAATTCTTTATTAAATTTACGGATTTCTTCAACTACTTTATCACCATGAATAGGGGTCATAATGAAGTCTAAAACCATTAGATCAAAATGTTCATTTTTAACGCGTTCAATAGCTTCCATAGGGTCTGTAACACCTGTAAGATCATACCCAGAACGCTTTAAGAAGACAGATAATGAGTCTACAATACCCTCTTCATCATCTACTGCAATGATTTTGTATCCAGTTTTAGCTGTTTCTTGCATATTTTTTCTCATAATATCACCTCGTATTTTTACGTTTCAATTATATCATAATTTGTCAGATTGTATAGTATTTTTTGTAAAAAAATATATCTATAACCAAAGAGTAAACTAGGTTATAGATATATAGATTAAATTATACTGGTAAGGAAATATGAAATATTGTACCTTTTCCTTTTTCTGTTTCAAAAGTAACATTACCATTAAAGTGTGCACGAATAGTCGAATAAGACATAAATAGTCCGAGACCTGTTCCATTTTTTCCTTTCGTTGTAATCATTTCTTTAAATAATTTTGCTGCTACGCTATCAGGAAGACCATTTGCAAAATCTTGTACAGAAATAATAATATTCTTTCCAGAAAGTTCTAAAATAAGATTAATTTCATGACCTGCTTCTCCGTTATATGCTTGAATAGCATTTGAAATCATATTATTAATAACTTGTACTAAACTGTTGATATTACCTTTTAAAATAGTATCAGGTTCAGCTTTCATTTGAATATTTAAGTCAACTAAAGCATTTTTTAATTCGTGTCTCATTAAAATATTAACATGTTTTACTAATTCATCTAAGGTAAAGGAGACAGCTTGTTCATCAGACATAGTAACCGCTTGTCCTTTAACTGCTGTAATAACATCAGACATATATTCTGTATAAGACCTAATTTTCTCAATCCAATCTTTCATATCATGTGCAATTTCATGGTGGTCTTGGGCAGTTACTTCAGGATCACCAATAGACTTTTCATATTCTATAGTTAAATCTGTTAAACCTTCTGCAGCACCTGAAATGGACATAATAGGCGTTTTTAAGTTGTGAGCAATACCACCAATTAATTGTCCTAAAGAAGCTAAACGTTCTCTTTCCATCAACATATTTTGATTATTTTGAATGGTTTGCATATCGCGCATATGTTGGGTAACATCTTTTAGTAAAATTAGAGTTCCTAAAAAAGCACCTTTTGAGAAAATACCACTTGCTTCTATATTAAAATAGTGGTCTAAAATTTTCATTTCACGTTTGACTAAAATAATTTCTTCAGTTGCCTTACTTTTTTCTAAAATTGGTTTTACAAAATTTTTATTTAATCCCTCTAGATCTTGTTTATTGATAAAATCAACAAAGTTTACATTTCTTACTTCGTCAGAATGTAAATGAAAAGTTTTTAAGAAAGTATCATTAAAATCAGTAATAATACCATCCTCACTAATAACCATAAAACTATCAGACATTCTATCTACAATTCTTTGCATTGCAATAGGAGTTAAGCTTAAAAACTTAAACTTAAAAATCGCAAGAGCAAAGAAGAATATAGTGAAGGCAAAACAGATTGGTGTTACATAAACGGTCATAGGAATAATATTAAAGGTACCTAATATATTTACTACAATTGGTATGGAGGCTCCCAAAACAATCAAAAGAGATTGCTTTGAAAAGAAGCCAGCATTTTTTACAGAATATCTTAGTAATATTCCAAGAGCAATAGCGAAAATAGAGTAAGTATATAAAATATGAACTATAGCATAAGAACCTGTAATTGTTTCATTTAAATAGATAGAGTATACTTCATAAAATAAGTGATGAACATCATTAGTAAAAATAATAATGGTAGATGTTACAGGAATAATCAATAAAAATAAATATTTATAGCTAAAACTTAATTTAGTTTTAGCAAAGCTTAGAGAGAGCAATAAAAACATAAAGGGCAATGCCTGAGCTCCAAAAGAGGCAAACATCTCAAAAACAAGTGGATCTAAGGTAGTTTTTTGTAATAAAATTTGAAGAATTAGACAAAGAGTCCAAACAAACATAAATAATAATAAATTTAAAAATATTTTTTTTATTTGTCCATTTTTTTGTTTTCTTAATACAATAAATAAAATTAAAATGACAATTTCAATAGCAATCATTGTAAATAAATATAGTAAGTTCTCCATTTTTTATTCCCCCTTTAGAAATTTAATACTATATAAATAATTTATATATTTTTTCATATAAGTTTCATCAATTTGTGGCCAAATAAATCCTAAGCGATATAAAACAGCCCTAGAAAATTCAGAATATATATGGATATTAGAATTATAATATAATTTATTGTCTTCTGTTAAGTCATTAATAATGCCATCTAGTTCACCAGAATTACTAGATATTTTTTCTCGAAGTAAATTTGCAAATTCATTTTCATCTATGATACTACAATTAGTACCAAATTTATTTAACATTTTTATAAAATCTTCTACATAAACATGGTTATTATCATAAACATGAAATACACTAAAATCTTTAATATAGTTTTGCATAATTAATATAATTACATGAGCGCAAATGTCAACTGGAGTGAATTCCATGTAAGAAGATAGCAAAGTTTTAGGGATATACTTTAACTCTATTAAAGTTTTCAACTTGTTAACAAAAGCATTTTCATCTGGATTAATTTGAAATTTGCCATCAGAAAATCTACTAGTAATATTGCCTAGTCTTAAAATTTGAGCATCTAGAGTACCTTCTGATACATCTTCTAAAATTAACTTTTCAGCTTCATATTTACTTCTAATATAATCATTACTTAAATCCTGACCGATATAAAGACTTGTCTCAAAGAATGACATTTCTTCGTCGGTAGGCTGATAAGAAGTATTATCTGCTAAAACATCATTTCCAGAAACGCTTAAAGAAGAAATATGAATAAATCTCTTTTTAAATGTTTTGCAAAAATGAGTAGCTAACTTAGTAGAACCAATATTAATTTCATTAAATAAAGTTTCACTACCATAATGTTTTACTAAAGCAGCAGCATTTATGACAATATCTATTTGCTTAGAAAGCTTAGTTATTTCTGATTTTGATAGAGCGAAGTTTTCCTCTAAAATATTTCCCTTTAATACGAAAATCCTTTTATTCAAATATTGGTCTAATGTGTCATTAAAGTAGAAATGTAAAGTATCTAAAAATCGTTGGTTGGCAAAATCCTTATTTTTGTCTCTTACCATACAATAAATATTCCCAGTGTCATTTTTTATGAAACTATCTATAATATGCATACCGACAAATCCATTAGAGCCTAGTAATAAAATGTTATTATGTGAGTTCTTTTTTGTAGGTTGTAGGTTTTTAATGACATTTTTTTCTAATAGTTGGTTAATTCGAGTATGATTATAATTGTCAACATACTTATCTTTCTCAAAAGAAGTTTTAATGCAAAAGTCTCGAATAACAGGATATTTAAAAATATCTGAATAAGCAATATTTAGTTTGTTAGTAAGCATTTGCGTCTTAAATTTAATAGCAAGGAGTGAATCTGCTCCTAGTTCAAATACATCATCTAGTGGACTTACAGGAACTTTTAATAAATCAGCCCATATTTCACAGCAGATTTTTTCCTTTTTATTTTGAGGTGCTACTGTAGTTTTATTTTCTGGCATATTTTCTTTATAGTTTTCTAAGAAACTCCTATCTATTTTTCCATTGCTAGTAATAGGCATAGTATCAATTTGGGTAATATATCTTGGTATCATATACAAAGGAATGTGCCTCTTTAAATGAGATTTTAATTGATTGATGTCAATCTCATTAGGTGCAACAATAAAAGCAGAAAGATATTCTTCGTTTTTTATAACAACACAACAATTATTGATATTTTTGAAGGATAGTATATTTGCTTCAACTTCAGATAATTCAATTCGTAATCCACGAAGTTTAACTTGTTTATCATTTCTGCCAATATAATTAATATTTAAACTGCTATCTAAATAAGCAATATCACCACTTTTATAACAGATATCATCTAAATATTTTGTTTTAACAAAACTTTTTTTAGTTAAATCTTGATTATTGACATAACCGTAGGAAACTCCAGTACCACAAATGCATAGTTCACCAGGAACTCCGGATAGGGCATAATTGCAAGTTTTTATCTAGAATGAGGAGTTTTGTATTACAAATAGGTTTTCCGATTGTAATTTTATCACTTTGTGTAATTTCTTTAACAGAACAACAAGCAGTAATCTCAGAAGGACCATAAGCATTATAAACAGAAGCAGAAGAAAGATTCTTGATTTGTTCTACGATATTGCTTGTTAAAACTTCACCACCTAATTGTATAACTTGCAAAGATGGAAGAAAACCTTTACAGCAGTCTAAAACTAATTTAATTTTGGAAGGAGTAGATAAAATAAAGTTGATTTCATATTTCTTTATTAAATCAAGAATTGACATAGGAGAACTCTTTTGTTCTTCAGTAGCGAGAATAATAGTTTTACCAGTTGAAAGCGGAACATAAGTTTCAACCTGAAACATATCAAAAGATACTGAGCTATAAGATAAAAAAGTATCACAAATGTCGATATTCATGTGTAGTTTATGAGCTAATATTACATTTATCATGCCAAGATGATGTAACATAATTCCTTTTGGAGTACCAGTGGAACCAGAAGTATATAATAGAGTAAACACATCAGTAGGTTTTGCTGAAATATTTAGGTTGTGGTTATCATATGGCTTAAGGGATAATTCTTCTAAGCAAATGGTATTTTTAAAAGATGTTTCAAGACTTTTATAAGTAATTAATACTGAGGAATTTGCATTTTTCAACATATATTCAATTCTTCCCTTTGGTAAAGAACTATCTATTAATAAATAATTAGCTCTTATTTTCAATGTTGCCAACATAGCAATTACTGTAGAGGCAGAACGTGGTAATAAGATAGCAATATTAGATTGAGCCACAATATTTTGCTCTAGCAAATATCTTGCTAATTGATTTGCTTTTTCATTTAGTTCTTGATAAGTTAATGATTCGTTTTCAAAGATAATAGCAGTATGATTAGGAATATTTTGTGCTTGTTCTTCAAATAAATCTATTAAAGTTTTATTATGAGAGATTTCAGCAGACGTATCATTAAATTCATATAAAATTTGATGTTTTTCTTCCTCTGAAAGCATATCAATATCTGCTATTTTAATAGTATTATTCTCCAAAACAGCATTTAAGATATTGATATAATGAGAAGCAAATCTGCGAATGTAACTTTTATCAAATAATTTAGTACAATATTCAAAACGAAGAGATAATTCTTTTTTTATGGGTAAAATTTCTAAAGTTAAGTCAAATTTAGAAATTTTACTATCAGGAATAAAATACTCTGTGCGATCTTTTTCAAAGGAAACAGCAGGATATCCGTTGTTTTGATATGCGAACATCACATCTACTAATGCACCGCGGCTAGTATTTTTTTTAATTTTTAATTCCTTTACTAATTCATCAAAGGGATAATTTTGATGTTCAAAAGCTGTTAAGCAGTATTCTTTTAAATTTGTAGCAAAATCATGAAAACTACTAGAATTATCTATTTTATTTCTCAAAGCCAGGGTATTTACAAACATACCAAGCATATTAGAAAGTTCAAGAAGTTCTCTACCCACAATAGGAGTACCAATTACAATATCATCTTGTGAAGTATATTTGTTAAGCAAAATGTAAAAAACAGAAAGTAGTAACATATAAGGAGTAATACCTAAATTTTTAGAAACTTCATTAATTTTATCTAATATCTCCTTTGGTAATTTTGCATAATAATTAGAACCTTCAAAGCTTTGAATAGAAGGTCTAGCATAGGTTGTTGGCATATTTAATAAAGGGATTTCATCTTGATATTGATTTACCCAAAAGTCTTTTGATTGTTTAAATTCTTCTTTTTCAAATTGCTCCTTTTCCCATAAAGTAAAATCTTTGTAGTCAACTTGCTTTTCTGGGAGTGTTTTCCCATTATATAAATCACAAAGTTCTTGTAATAGAATACTTAAGGAAGTACCATCACTAATAATATGATGCATATCTAGTAATAAAAGCATTTTATTATCCTTTAAAGTAACTGCTTTAGCTCTAAACAAAGGAGCTTTACTCAAATCAAAAGGTTTAATAAAATCAGAATAAATAGTATCTAAGCTATCAGATGTACTAGTTTCGGATAATAAAGTAAATGGAATAACATCTTCTACTATTTGTGCAATTTGATCATTTATAATATCAAAATGAGTACGTAAGACATCATGCCTAGCAATTAGAGTTTCAAAACATTGTTGCAGTAAAGAGACGTCTAGAGCTTTATCTACTATAATGCCTCCAGCAATGTTATATAAAACAGAGTTCCCATCTGCACTAGAAGCATAATATATTCTTTTTTGGGCAGACGAAGTTGGATAATATTTACTGGTTTCAGCTTTAGCAATAGTAATATTTTGTCGCTTTTGTGATAATGTTGAAATATAATCCGACAACTCACAAAGCGTAGGATGTTTAAAAATATCATTTACAGTCAAGGTCACTTTTAAATCTTGTGCTATAATATTAGCAAAAGCAATAGCAGATAACGAATCCCCACCTAAATCAAAGAACGAATCCTCTATGCTAATATTAGAAATATCTAGTACCCTATTTATTGTATTTATTAAGGATCTATCTAATTCATTTCTAGCAGGAATTATCCTTTTTTGACTATTTTCTATATTAGGTATAGGAAATGCCTTTAGATCTATTTTTCCGTTAATATTTAAAGGGAATTCTTTTAATTGTGTAATAAAGGTAGGAATCATATAAACTGGTAAATGCTTTCCTAATTCAGATTTTAGCTTTAGAAGATTTATTTCTTTATCAGATACAATATAGGAGCAAATAGTTTTGGTATTATGGATATTTTGCACTATAGTTAAAGACTGTTTTATGGTTGTATCTAATAAAATTTTTCTATCAATTTCAGACAGTTCAATTCTAAAACCTCTCACCTTTACTTGGTTATCAATTCTTCCTAAAAATTCAATATTTCCATCAGGTAACCATTTAACTAAATCCCCTGTTTTATAAACTAAGCCCTCACCAAAAGGATTTTGAACAAATTGTTCTTTTGTTAAACTATCATTATTTAAATAACCTTTAGCAATTCCGTCTCCACCAACCCAAAGTTCACCAGAAACACCAATAGGGCATAAATGGTTGTCTGCCATGACATAGGTAGTAGAATTAGTAATTGGCTTTCCAATAGGAATAATTTTTTCGTCACCCTGAATAGGATAGACTGTAGAGTATGAGCCGTTTTCAGTAGGACCATAACAATTAATCATTTTTATATTAGGGCAGGCAGCTAAAATATTTTGAATACTCTCCTTAGAGATAACATCTCCACCTGTTAGTAAATATTTTAAATGTTCGAACATATGAGGAGCTTGTAATCCTAGTTGATTAAATAAGCCAGTAGTTAGAAATAATATAGTTACTTTTTCTCTTTCTAAGAAATTACTGAAAAATTTAATATCTAAGATATTTTCCTTCTTCAAAATATGTAACTTAAAACCATGTAAAAGAGCTCCAAATATTTCGAAAATACAAGCATCAAATACAATGGTACCAGTTTGCACCATAATTTCATTTTCAGAAAACTCAATAAAATTAGGAAAAGCAGCAAGACGGATGATGTTTTTATGTTTTACCATAACACCTTTTGGATTACCAGTAGAACCAGAAGTATACATGACATACATTAAACTTTCAGGTGTAATAGGAATATGTAAGTTACTCGTATCTTGATTTTGATAAAAGTCCTCTGTTAAGTCAACTAAAATAGTCGGAACTTTTATAGGGCAAGATAAAGTATGAGAAGATAAGACTACTTTAGGTTTAGAATTATTAGAAATATACTGTAATCTATCTTCAGGATAATCAATATCAAGAGGTAAAAAGCTAGCACCAGCTTTCAAAATACCAAGCATAGAAATCACAACTTCTAATGATTTATTCAAATAGATAGCAACAATATCTCCTATTTGCACATCATTTTTCACTAAAACTTTAGCTAATTGATTTGCTTTTTTATTTAGTTCTTGATAAGTCAACTTTTTATCTTCAAAAATGACAGCAGTAGCATCAGGTGTTTTTTGGACTTGTTCCTCAAATAGGTCTACAATAGTTTTATCACGTGGATAATCCATGAAAGTAGAATTGAAATCATACAGTATTTGCCTCTTTTCATCAGGTGTCACAATCTCAATTTCATTTATTAAAACACTTTCTTTTTCTATAATCTGTCTTATCATTGCTAAAATTCTATGATGTAAATTAGCAATTTCTTGAGGAGTAAATAAATCAGATTTATAATCATAAGCCACTGTCATAGCTTCTTCATTTAAGTCAAATAAATGAATTTGTAATTCATCAGCAGCACAACCATTAAATATCCAATCAGTACAATAATGCACATGGTTACTTTCCTCTGTAGTTTTTGTAATCTGATAAGATAAAATAACATTATATAAATTAGGGATAGAAGAATCCCTTTTTCGAATATTCTCTAAAATAGATTGATAAGAATATTTTTGATGTCTAAATAAAGACATAGTGTCTGTTGCAATTTTTTTAGTAAAGTCTAAAAATGATTCTTGTTGATTAACCTGAACTCTTAGAGGAACAACACTAATAAACATACCCATAGTATGCTTTTGGTCAAAATTAGTTCTATTTAAAATAGGAGTTCCCATAACAAAATCATCTAAATGGCTAACATGGGAAACATATAAAGAATAGACAGCCATAAAGAAGTTATATACTGAAATCTTATGAGTATCACAAAAAGTCTTAATATTGTTCAAATCTTTTTCTAAGAGGGTAAACTTCTCACGATTTCCTTTACAAGAAATTCCTTTTTTGGTTTCTTGGGTAAGGCTAAGAGAAGCAACTTCAGGAACAGTCTTAAAAATTTCTTCCCAATAAGCTTTATCTTTTAAATATTTTTCACTATTTTTATAACTTTTTTCAGCTTCTATATAACTAAGGTAAGATGGATAATCTTTTTCTTCATAGGTATTGGCTAAAAGTTCAGAGTAGATAGTAGTTACTTCTTTTGCAATTAGCCCTAAAGACCAAGAATCACCAATTAAATGATGGACATTTACAATAAAACCGCCAGAATTATCAGGAAGTTTGAAAAGTAAAAACTGAAATAAAAATTCATTAGATTGCATGAATGGTGTACTTGCCATTTCTAAAGCTTTTTTCTCAATATCCTCTTTTGTCTGTAACTCTACAGTAGGGATATAAAAAGGTTCAAAATCACTTACATATTGTAAAACATTATTGCTTTTACTATTTATTTTTAATCTCATACCATCATTGGATTTTACCATTTCATAAATAGCCTTTTTTAGAACCTCTAGGTTAACTGTGTCTGTGATAAAAGTATAACCACAGATTGTATTAACTGCTGTATCCGTAAAGTATTGCTCTGTAAGTAAAATTGGTTTTTGAGGATTTGTTAATTCATATAATTCTTGCTTCATCTTAAGTCTCCCTTATATTTTTTTTATTCTTCTTAGCCGATTATATACTAGCCATATGTAAAAATCAACAAAAATATTGCTAAAATTTTCCTTTTAGTATAAAATAACAATAGAAAAAACAATTATAGAAATAGGAGAGAATATGAAAGATAAAAGAATTTCTTTTGAAGCAGATGAAGTAAAGGATTTTAGGGAATTAATTAACCGAACAGTAAATAAGTTTCCAGACCATATTGCTTATAAATACAAAATAAGACACGGAAAAGATGATGTAGAATATGTATGTAAAACATTTTCTACTTTTAAAAAAGATGTAGAAGGATTAGCAACATCTTTACTTACAATGGAATTACAAGGTAAAAAGGTAGCAGTGATTAGTAGCAATCGTTATGAATGGTGTACTACCTATTTAGCAGTAACAACAGCAGGAATGGTAATTGTTCCATTAGACAAGGCTTTACCAGAAAGTGAGATTCAATCATTGATTAAAAGAAGTGGAGCAGAAGCTATTGTGTGTGAAGCAAAATATATAGAAGCTATAAAAAATACTACAGATAGCAATTTAAAATATATTATTTCTATGGATGAAACGATAGAAAAAGATGTCATTTTCTACCAAGATTTATTAAATCAGGGGAAAAAGTTAAGAGAAAATGGAAACAGGGAGTATGAGGCAATTCAAATTGACCCAGAAGCAATGTCTATCATATTATTTACTTCTGGAACAACTAATGTTTCAAAAGGAGTTATGCTATCACAAAAAAACATTTGCTCTAATTTACAAGCAATTGCTATGTATGCTCGCATGCTTCCAACAGACACTTTACTTTCTGTGCTTCCAATTCATCATACTTTTGAATGCACAATTACCTTTTTAATTGGCTTTTACTTCGGTTCAGCAGTAGCTTTTTGTGAAGGACTTAAATATATTCAAAAAAATATGCAAGAATTTAAGGTTAGTGTTTTTGTAGGAGTACCATTAATTTTAGAGAATATTCATAAGAAAGTATGGAAGGGAATTGAAGAACAGGGCAAGACAAAACTAATTAAAGCTATGATTGTTATTACAAAGCTACTTTCTAAAATAGGAATTGATTTAAGAAGAAAAGTATTTAAACCAATTTTAGACCAATTTGGAGGAAAGTTAAGAATTGTATTTGTAGGGGCAGCTCCATTAGATAAGAAGATTATCAAAGGGTTTAATGAATTTGGTGTGGATCTAGTACAAGGATATGGATTAACAGAAACATCACCAGTGGTATCTTGTGAAAGTGAAAAAAGGAAAAAGCCAGGTTCTATTGGATTTCCTCTTGCTAATTTAGAAGTAAAAATTGTAGAGCCAGATGAGGAAGGAATAGGAGAAATTACAGTAAAAGGTCCAAGTGTTATGCTAGGATATTATGAGAATGAAGAAGCTACAAATAAAGCAATGAAAGATGGTTGGTTTTCAACAGGAGATTATGGATATTTAGATAAAAAAGGATATTTATATATTTCAGGAAGAAAGAGTGATATTATCGTATTAAAAAATGGAAAGAATATTTATCCACAAGAATTAGAATTTTTATTAAATAAAATACCAGGAATAGCTGAAACAATGGTATTTGCTAGAAATAAAACTTCTATGGATACAACACTTTGTGCTAAAATAGTGTATGATAAACAACAAGTACAAGAAACATATGGAGAGAAAACAGAGGAAGAATTAAAAGAAGTTTTTTGGCAAAAGGTAAAAGAAGTAAATCAAACTTTGCCAGATGTAAAGCATATTAAAGAAATTATGATAACAGAAGAACCTTTAGCAAAAACTACTACACAAAAGGTAAAAAGATATGAAGAAATAAAGAAAAGCTGATTAAAAATAACAAAAATGGGAAAAATAGTATTAATTCGAAAAGAATTGATACTATTTTTTGTGGAAAATGGGACGGTTCTCTTTTCCAAATTTTGAGGGATATTACATGGAAGATTTTATCAAAAAACAAAAAAGACAAAGAATTAAAAATTATTTCTTAAGTGTTATTATTTGTGTTTTACTTGTATTTATTACCGCTTTGCTATATTTACTCTATCAAAATATCTATTTACCAAATACTAGTATGCTAACGCCACAAAAAGTAGATGTGACTAGAACTTCGCAAACAGTGGAACAAGTACAACAAGAAGATAAAACAATTACACAAGTATTAGAACAAATTAATGAATGTGTGGTAGGTATTTCAAAGCTAAAAGATACAGGAAATACTGTGTTTCTAGAAAATGGAAGCAACAGTTTAGGACTAGGGACAGGGATGGTTGTAACAGAAAATGGATACATTCTGACCAATGAACATGTATCAGGAGCAAAATATACTACTTGCTATGTTACTTTGCCAAATGGCAAAAGCTATAAGGCAAATGTGGTGTGGTCAGATTCTGATATTGATTTAGCAATTGTCAAAATCAATGCCAAAAACTTAAGATATGTTACGTTTGGGGATTCTTCAACAGTAAAAGTGGGAGAGAAAGTATATGCGATTGGAAATCCGATTGGTTATGAATTTCAAAGAACAGTTACATCAGGCATTGTTAGTGCAGTAAACCGTACAATTACAATTGAAGAAGAAAATAAATCTTCCTATATGGAGGATTTAATTCAAACAGATGCAACCATTAATCCAGGAAATAGTGGGGGACCATTGATTAATAGCCAAGGAGAAGTGGTTGGAATTAATAGTGTGAAAATTACATCAGCAGAAGGAATTGGGTTTGCAGTGCCAATTAATATCGTAAAAGCAATTGTACAGAAGTTCAAGACAGAAGATAAATTCGAAGAAGCGACTTTAGGTATTTTTGCTTATGATAAAAATGTAATTCCATATCTAAATCATAATTTAAGATTAGCTAAAGGAATTTATGTGGTACAAGTAAAAAACAATTCACCAGCGGCAAAAGCAGGGCTAAAAGAAAAGGATATTTTATTATCTATAGATGGTAAAATACTAGAAAAAATGTGTGATTTAAGATGTTATATTTATGAGAAAAAGCCAGGAGATAAAGTAAGTTTACAAATCATGAGAAATGGGCAAGAAAAAAGTGTAGAAGTTACGCTAGGAAGGGGAAATTAGAAGATGAAATCATATTGGATAGAAAGTGTAAAATCAGAAAAAAAGAGTTTTCCAAGTTTAGAGGAAGATAATGAGGTAGATGTATGTATAATAGGAGGGGGACTTACAGGATTAACAACTGCCTATTATTTATCAAAAACGGATTTAAAAGTAGCACTAGTAGAAAAAGATAAAATATGTGAGCATGCCAGCGGAAATACAACAGCAAAGATTACTAGTCAGCATGGGCTATTTTATGATTATTTAATTCAGTCACAAGGAGAGGAAAAGGCAAAACAATATTTACAAGCAAATGAACAAGCAATTCAGAATATTGAAAAAATTGTAAAAGAGGAAAATATTGATTGTGATTTTCAAAGACAAGATAATTATGTGTATACACTGAAACAAAAAGAATTATTGAATATAAAAAAAGAGGTAGAAGCGGTAAACTCTCTAGGATTTCCAGCCAAATTTGTTTCTAATGTGAATTTACCTTTTAGAACTCTTGGAGCAATTAGTTTTCCTAATCAAGCTCAGTTTAATCCGTGCAAATATGCAAATGGACTAATAAGAGCT
>CANDRW010000041.1 GCA_947388675.1 uncultured Clostridium sp.
ATAAAGATGGAAGTACAACAACTATCACTTTAGGAAGATATACATTTGACACTACCAATGGAACCCCAACATTGCAGCAAAATGCAGATAATTATACAGAAAAAGTAACAGTAGCAAGTTATTTTCAAGAATTAGTAAGTAGTTCTAAGAATACAACTGCTAAAAGCCTAGGAGATTTTGTAATAAAAACAAAAGCAAATGGAGGATACTATTTAGGAAGATATGAAGCAAGTAAAGGAACAGATAATAAAGTAAAGTCGCAAGCTAACAAAGCAGTGTGGGTTGATATTACTCAATCAAATGCAGCAAAAAATGCAAGAAGTATGTATAGTAGCAATTATGTGGAAAGTGATTTAACTAATAGTTATAGTTGGGATACAGCAACAGTATTTATTCAAAATTATTCAGAAGATAACAATTATGCAAACAAAACATCAGTAAGTACAAGTTTAATATCTACAGGAAAAGCAGGAGATAAGGTATGCAATATTCATGATATGGCTTCAAATTGTATAGAGTGGAATACTGAGAGCTATTTAGGTGACAGCAATAGATGGTGTGTCATTCGAGGTGGGCTTTTCTGTGACCGCAGAAACTACACTATGTCTCATCGTCGCAACTATGCTACGCCAACGGAAACTTCTACTTATGGTGCCTTTAGACTTCTACTGTATGTCAAGTAAAATTTTGAGTGCAAAGGTAATAGTATAGATATATGTTCTTAAGTCAAGCAAGGGTATAAAAAATAACTGTGTAATTATATAAATCAAATAAAAAATATGAAGTAATCCATAAGTATCAAATAGGTATAAATGGATTACTTTTCTATTGTATCACATTATGTAAATAATATCAATGAATTATGACATAATTTATCAAAGGTTCACATCTTTGTAAACCTAGATTTAGCAATAGTCTCTATTTCTTTTCTTCACGGTGCTTCAAGTATCTTTCCCCATACTTCTCAAAAAAAATTATGATAAGCCTCTTTAGCATAACTTAAATTATTTGCTATGTAAATCAATTTAAAGTCAGCCATAACCTCTTTAACCATAGATTTAGGAAGAATCTTCACTAACAGTTTTAGTCATATTACTTAAAGTTTCCTGACTAAGAGATAGCATAGTATTTACAATGAATTGAGCAATATCTAATTGTCTCACGGATTTTTTCTCCTTTCGAGCACAAAAAAACTGTGCAAAATATTTTTTATATTTTACACAGTTAAATTTCTATTCTCAATTCTCACGCTCTCACGTAAACCAGCGTACAGTACTACTTTGTATAAAGTAGGGGTCTAAAAGACATGCCGTCGAATGAAAGTGCCTTATCGTAGCTGTCGCGACGAGACGTAGTGTGGGGGTTGCCACAAACACCACCTCTAAGTACATATGGTTCAACGGTGGATGTACAACGTTCTGTACTCCACTCATAACAATTTGAAGCCATATCGTGAATATTACATACCTTATCTCCTGCTTTTCCTGTATTTAATCTACTTGAATTAACTGACTTCTGGCTTGCATAATTACTACTTTTTGAATAATTTTGGATAAACACAATCGCTGTATCCCAACTATAACTATTAGTTAAATCACTTTCCACATAATCACTACTATACATATTTCTTGCATTTGTTGCTGCACTTGGCTGTGTAATATTATTCCATACTACTTTATCAGCTTGTGACTTTACTTTCTTATCTGTTCCTTGACTTGCTTCATATCTTCCTAGGTAATATCCTCCATTGTCTTTTGTCTTTTCTACAAAATCTCCAATGGAACTGCCACTGGCTAATTCTTGGCAATAATTTCCAAGAAGCCCAGTTACTGTTACTGTTTCTGTATAATTATCTGCATTTTGCTGCAATGTTGGTGTTCCATTAGTAGTGTCAAATGTATATCTTCCTAAAGTGATAGTTGTTGTACTTCCATCTTTATTCTTGATATCTCCTACTGGTATCCATACAAACTGATTTCCTTCTTCATCTTCTATTACAATTCCATCTTGCACTGCTGGAGTCCCATCTCCATTATACGTATAGTCTACTTTTTTACTTGCATCTGTTCCTTCTGGTGAATTTGGTACTACTTTAAATCCTCCTGGAATTGTTACCCTATTTCCATTGCTATCTTCTACTATTTTGTTTTCAGTTTGGATTTTATCAACAGCCCCTACTATAGTAGGTTCTTTTGCTGGTGGTGTTGGTTGGTCTGGCGGATTGGTCGTTCCGCCATTTCCATCTATATATTCATTAATTGTATTTCCTATATTATTAAGGTATTCTTGCTCATCATTCTTTGCTTGGTCTGTTTTATCTTTTGCCTCTTGTGCTAATTTGAATATTCCATTTTCTCCAAATACATATACAATAGTTATTCCCGCTAAAATCAATAATACGACTATTGTTACAACTAAAGCAACTAATGTGATTCCGATTTTCCTTCTTTCTTCTCATTTTTATTAATTTCCTCCTTTTTCTTTAGTGTTTCCTATTTATTTCATTTTATACACCGTAGTGTTCTTATTTTATATCTCATAGTATAACATTTTGTTTTAAAATATGTCAATACATGTCATGTTGTTTTTTGTCTATAAAAAATAAACTCTTCTTGTTAAACTTTTGATTAACAAAGAGAGTTCACTTTACTCTATTTATTCTTTCAATTTCTCAAATCCAAGTGTTACTTTAAATAAATCACCATCTAAGTAAATATGGAATTTCTATTCTCAGAAAAAGTAAAATTTTATAAAACTAGTTGCAATTTCATTTCAAATCAATTAAAATAAAGACGATTTAAAAAATATAGTAATTTAAGGAGGAAAAAATATGAAAGCATATGTATGTAAAATATGTGGTTATGTTCACTTGGGAGAAGAGGCACCAGAAAAATGTCCACAATGTGGAGCAAGCCAAGACAAATTTGAATTAAGAGAAGAAGCAGGAGAAAAAAATTATTCTGATGAACACAAAATAGGAGTTGCACAAGGTTTAGATGAAGAAGTAGTAAAAGGATTAAAAGATAATTTCATGGGAGAATGTACAGAAGTAGGAATGTATATTGCTATGAGTCGTCAAGCAGATAGAGATGGGTATCCAGAAATAGCAGAAGCGTTTAAGAGATATGCATGGGAAGAAGCAGAACATGCAGCTAAATTTGCAGAATTATTGGGTGAAGTAGTTTACCCAGATACAAAAAAGAATGTTAGCTTAAGAGCTATGGCAGAGCATGGAGCTTGTGATGGTAAAAAAGCACTTGCTACAAGAGCAAAAGAACTTGGATATGATGCTATTCATGACACTGTACATGAAATGTGCAAAGATGAGGCTCGTCATGGAAGAGGATTTGATGGCTTACTAAAAAGATATTTTGGAAATTAAAGAATAAAATATGAAGAAAAGATGCATAATGAAAGAAAAATAGGTAGGAGGTCAAGAATAATGAATAAATATGTTTGCTTATTATGTGGATATGTATATGATGAAGAAGAACAAGGTGTGAAATGGGAAGAGTTGCCAAAAGACTGGGTTTGCCCATTATGTGGAGCACCAAAGGATCAATTTCAAAAAGTAGAAGATTAAGAAAACATAGGAATTATGTTGAGGTATCATTTCCTGCTCAGGCTGGCATGGCGCTAACAATAGTGGCTGGCTCAATAGCGAGACTCGCGGTTTCATACGTGGCAACGGTGGGATGTTCTCCTTTCACGGCAACAACACCAACAACAACTGGGCTAGTAACACTAACTATGGTCGTGGGGTAGCTGTGGTTAAGTCAGCTGTTCGAACGAAGTGAGTTACAGATGATTTATGCGGCGGAACGAAGCGTAGCGTAAGGCACCGGACTTAAGATAGATGTATGAACGAAGTGAATTACAGATATCTTATGCGAGAGGAATACTTCATGAGCAGACTGAGCCTAATATAGTTTATCAGAGGGGAAAGTTTTAAGGAATTTTCCGAGTGTATCTATATTATTAAAGAAACATAGTTCCTTCCTAGAATGGTAAAATAGAAAAGAAAGATACATCGTAAGTAGCTTAAATAGCGAAAATGGTGTATTTTTTTGTCTTGCTAATTGCAAAGAAATATGCTAAAATACTCTTACATAAGCCTTTAAAGGGAAAATATATAATAAGGAGACCAACTATGAAGAAGGTATCTACATGGATATATACCTTAGTACAGCCAATAGCATCTTTTTTATTAAAAATAGTATACCAACCGAAAATAATAAATAAAAAAGCCATTCCAAAGAAAGGCAGAGTTATTATAGCTGGAAATCACAAAATGCTATTTGACCCAGTTTTAGTGAGTTGTGGTACAAGAAGGATAATTCATTTTTTAGCAAAAGATGTGTTCTTTACTGGAATTCGAGGATTTTTTATGAAACGTGCAGGAACTTTACCTGTGCATAGTGGAAAAATTCATAAAGACTCTTTTAAATCTGCTATTGATATTTTAAACCAAGATAAGGTAGTAGGAATTTTCCCAGAAGGAACTAGAAATTATACAAAAAAGCAATTACTCCCCTTCAAACGAGGAGCAGTTACTTTAGCACAAGAAACCAATAGCAAAATTATTCCTTTTGCAATTTATGGAACATATTTACCATTTCATGGATTAAGGATAGAATTTGGAGAGCCAATTGATGTAACAAATATGGAGCTAAAAGAAGCAAATCAGTTATTAGAAGAGGAAGTAAGAAATTTATTAAACAAAGTAGAAAAAGAAAAGCAGGAGTAGAAAATGAGAATTAGATATAAACCATGGGCCAGAAAAGAATTGGAAGAAAGCAAGTTCTATAGAGAAAACGCAGAAGAACTAAAAGGAAAGTGGAGACAAGAGTTTACAAGACCAGACCAACCACTATATGTAGAATTAGGTTGTGGCAAAGGAGGCTTTATTTCACAAATTGCGTGCAAACATCCTGAGAATAACTATATAGGGATAGATTTAGTAGACCCAATGTTAGGACTAGCTAAAAGAAAAATAGAAGAGACTTATCAAGAGCAAAGTATAGAGATAGATAACGTATTACTGACTAGATTTGACATTGAACGAATTCTACTTATACTGAATGAAGAAGATAGTATTGACAGAATTTATATCAACTTTTGTAATCCTTGGCCAAGAGGAAAGCACCATAAAAAAAGACTAACACATACAAGGCAATTAGAGAAATACAAACAAATTTTAAAGAATGATGGATATATTTATTTTAAAACAGATGATGATAATTTATTTGAAGAAAGTGTTGGATATTTTGAGCAAACTGGATTTAAGATAGAGAAAGTGACAAGAGATTTACACCAAGAGCCAGACTTTTGGGAAAATATAGAAACAGAACATGAGAAAATGTTTTCAGAGCAAGGAATTAAAATAAAGGCATTGATTGCTCGAAATAGTTAAAGATTGTTCACATTTAGGACATAAAAAAACTGTAAAATAGTAATGAATAATTATGAAGAAAGGGCGAAGGAAAGCTATGAATAATATTACTGTTTTAGTAGTAGATGATGAATCTAGAATGAGAAAATTAATTAAAGACTTTTTAGCACAAAAAGGATATAGCATTTTAGAAGCAGGAGATGGAGAAGAAGCACTTAAAATGTTTGAAGAAAATCAAAATCAAATTAATTTAATATTACTAGATGTCATGATGCCAAAATTAGATGGTTGGTCTGTACTTCGCCAAATTAGGCAAACTTCAAAAGTGCCAATTATGATGCTTACTGCAAGAGGGGAAGAACAAGATGAGTTATTTGGTTTTGAACTAGGCGTAGATGAATATATTTCTAAGCCATTTAGCCCTAAAATTTTGGTAGCAAGAGTAGAAGCTATTTTAAAGAGAACTATGGGAGATAAAACAGAAGTGAAAGACTTTGGTGGAATTACAATAGATCCAGAAGGTAGAACAGTTAAAGTAGATGATAAGCAAATTGAAATGAGTTTAAGAGAGTATGAGTTATTAAAATATTTAATTGATAATCAAGGAATTGCCCTATCAAGAGATAAAATCTTAAATAATGTATGGAATTATGACTATTATGGAGATTCTAGAACCATAGATAGCCATATCAAAAAAATTCGTCATAAGTTAGGCAAAAAAGGAAAATATATTGAAACTATGCGTGGAGTAGGATACAAATTTGAAGTAAAGGAAAAATAGGAATGGAAAAGCTAAAAGATAAATTCAAATCAGTTCGATTTCGATTATTCGCAGTACTATGTGCTGTGATTATCTTTTTAGTGCTTTGTTTGATTCTTATTAATAGCATTGTATTAGAAAATTTCTATGTTTATTCTAAAACTAATACAGTCAAAAAATTGTATCATAAAATTAATAATTACTATGATTCACCTAACTTGAGTACAAACTTAGAAAATGAACTTCGTAGAAGTGCCTTTATTAACAACTTTGATATTCTAATTAAAACAGATACAGACCTAATATTATTTACTACTGATAGAGATTTCTTATCTTCGTTAAATCGAATTCAAAGTAGCAATCAATTAAAAGAGCAAGAAGGAAGTGCTGTTCTTTACAAAGATGAGAAAATGGAAATACGCAGAGTGGATGATAAGACATCCAATTTAACCTATATTTTATTAACTGGAAATTTAGTAAATGGCTACAGTTTATTCATCCGAATTCCAGTTGCGCCAATAGAAGAAAGTGTTAATATTTCTAATAAAGTTTTAATGCTAATTGGACTTCTAACTATTATTATAGCGGCTTTGGCAGTTTCTATTATCTCACGCAAATTTACAGAGCCAATTTTAGAATTGAATGATATTACAAAAAAAATGTCTAAGTTGGATTTTTCCAAGAAATACCGTATTAAAAATTCTAGTGATGAAATCAACGAATTGGGACAAAACATTAATACAATGTCTGATAAGTTAGAGACGACGATTAAACAATTAAGGGATAACAACAAGGAGTTAGAAAAAGACATTGAGGAAAAATCTAAAATAGATGAAATGCGTAAACAGTTTATTTCAGATGTGTCGCATGAATTAAAAACACCAATTGCATTAATTCAAGGATATGCGGAAGGGCTAGTAGAAAATGTAAATACAGATGAAGAATCGAAAAAGTTTTATGCAGAAGTGATTTTAGATGAAACTAGCAAAATGGATAGTTTAGTAAAACAATTGCTAGAACTAATGAAATTAGAATATGGTAAAAGAGAATTTCAAGATAAAGAGTTTAACTTAGTAGAATTAATTCAAGGGGTTATTCAAAATTGTCATGTAATGCTAGAGGAAAAGGCAATAGAAGTGCTATTTGATTCAAAAGAGCCTATTTATGTTATGGCAGATGATTTTTATATAGAGCAAGTTGTTACCAACTATTTTACTAATGCAATCAAACATGTAGAAGAAAGAGAAGGCAAAAAGCAAATAAAAATAGATATTCAATTACAAGAAGAAAAGGCAAGAGTTACTGTATTTAATACAGGTAGTCAAATTGCTGAAGAAGAATTGGACAGAATTTGGGGAAGATTTTACAAAGTGGATAGTTCTAGAAACAGAGAAGATGGTGGAAGTGGAATCGGATTATCACTGGTAAAAGCAATTCAAAATAACTATAAGAATGCCTATGGGGTAGAGAATAAGCCTGATGGAGTGGAATTCTATTTTGATGTGAATTTGAGTGAATAATGGGATAGCCTTTTGCAAAATATAATTAAAATTGGTCGAACTTTGTCATAAAGTGTCGACCGAATTTTCTTTACAAATCTAAAATACCGTAGTAGAATATGTACAATAAAAATTGCAATTTTTTATTTCAGATTTATATATTTTAATTCAAAGAAAGGCAGGTATGAGACATGTAATGAGTTATACTAAGAAAAACTTAGATACTTTAAGTCTCTTGCTAACCATTTCTATTTTAATGATTTTCTATTTAATTTATTCAAGCATTTCTTTAGCGACTATTTCAAAAAACAACTTAAATTCGGATATGGTTTATTCTCAAGAAATCCCAATCGAAAATCAAACACAAAGACAAATTGTACAAGCTAATTTAGTAAATAAGTGGAGAATTCAAATTCCAAAATTAAATTTAGATGCTCATATAGAAGAAGGAACTACTGGAGATATTTTATTAAGGGCAGTAGGACATTTTGAAAATACAAGTAAATGGAATGGAAATGTGTGCTTAGCAGGGCATAATAGAGGGTATCAATGTAACTTTTTTCAAAAGATAAAAGACTTAAAAATAGGAGATGAAATAATTTATTGTACTGAACAAGGTAAAAAGGTGTATCAAGTACAAATGAATAAAGTCATTTTAGAAACTGACTGGAGTTATATAGAGAATACCAAAGACGATAGAATTACATTAATCACATGTGAAGAAAATAGAGGAGAATACAGAAGATGCATACAAGGTGTGCAAATATCAGAAACAAAGGATGTATTTTAGAATAAAAGCAAAAGGAGAGGAAAAAATAATGAAAAAAATAATCAGTATATTAATACTAATGATAACCTTTATTTCTGTATTTCAAAATATTGTATTAGGAGTAACAGAACTAACATATGCCGATTTGGTAAAGGGGAACCCTATAAAAACAGATGTAGAATTTTATGAAGATGGTTTTTGGTTTTTAATTGAGGCTAATCACATTGGGTACAAAGATAGTAAAGGAGATTATCCAGCGTATTGTATTAGTCATGGAAAAGATGGAGTTGAAGAAGTAGGAAACTACCGAGTTAATATTGAAAAATTATTGCAAGACGTAAAAAGTGATGACATTAATTATATACAAATATGGAGGACAATTGTTAATGGATATCCATACAAAACGCCAAAGGAATTGGGAGTAGATACCATACAAGAAGCCTATTTTGTTACCAAACAAGCAATCTATTGTGTGATGTTAAATAGAAGTATGGACCTATATCGAGGTATCTCAGAAAAGGGAAATAGAAATGTAAAAGCAATAGAAAAATTAAGAAATATTGGACTAAATGGAACACAAATACCACCAACAGCAGGACTGAAAGTAGTGAAAAGTGGAGATTGGATAGAAGAAGGAGACAATTACATACAAACTTATACAGTGAAAGCGAATGTAGATATTAGTCAATATGAAGTTAGTATTTT
The DNA here is from genome assembly GCA_947388675.1 of uncultured Clostridium sp. GTDB lineage: Bacteria > Bacillota > Clostridia > TANB77 > CAG-508 > CAG-273. The sequence continues at coordinate 9,126 of CANDRW010000041.1, forward strand.
AAAAGGAACAGAAAAAGGTGTATTTATTTCAGACAATAATGGAAATGCAAAGTTATCTTTTAAAGGTAACGAAAATTTTAAAGTAAATATACCAAAATCACAAGTTAATCAAAAAATAGATGTAGAATTTACCGTAAAGGCAAAGTGTAAAACGTACCCTATTTTCTATGGTGAAACGACAGTAAAAGGGACGCAAGATTATGCAATTACCTATAGTGAATATCGGAGATTTTGCACAGAAGGTGAAACTAACTGCAGATTTTAATAATGGTAAAATACAAGTCAAAAAGATAAATGAAGAAACGAATGAACCAATAGAAGGAGTTACTTTTGAACTGTTAGATGCTAATGGAGAGCAAATCTCTACAGCTGTTACTAATGTAGAAGGAATAGCATACTTTGAAAGTCTATATCCAGGAAATTACCAAATACGAGAAATTTCTACTGGTGAAAACTTTATTTTAAATTCGGAAACTTTTGATATTGTAGTAGAGTGGAACAAAGTGACCACCAAAACCATTACCAATAGTTATAAAAAAGGAAGTCTAAAAATAATTAAAGCAGATGAAGAAACGGCACAGCCAATTGAAGGCGTTAGTTTTGATTTACTAGATATAGATGGCAATATAGTACAAACAGGAACAACAAATGAACAAGGTGAAATCTTTTTTGAAAATTTAGTAGTAGGAAAGTATCAATTAAAAGAGACTGGTACAAATCAAAATTATGTTATAAACACACAAATAACAGATGTGGAAATTAAATACGATGAAATGACAATTCAGAATATAGAAAATGAAAGGAAAAAAGGCAATATACAAGTTTGTAAAGTAGACAAGGAAAACCATAAAATAGCATTAAGTGATGTAACATTTGAATTATATAGCAAAGAATTAGAAAAAGTAATTGGGACTTATGTAACAGATAAAGAAGGTAAAATTTATATAGAGAATTTAAGAATTGGAGAATATGAATTAAGAGAAATAACAACAAAAGAAGGATATGAAATTGGAGAAGATGTGAATATTTCTGTTGAATGGGAGAAAACTACAAAAGTAACTATTGAAAATAGCAGAACACCAAATCCGCCCAAAAAGTTACCAAAAACAGGATTTTAAAAATAGAAGAATTTTATACTAATTAGGGAATTTTTTAAAATGCTAGAATTGCCAGAAAGTATTGACTTTACGGTGGTTTGTAGAATATAATAATAACGATAAAAAAGAAAAACATAGGACAAGAAAGGAAAGTTTATGTTTTCACAAATACTATTTTTAATCATTTTAATTTTATTAAATGCTTATTTTGCAGCTACTGAAATTGCCTTTATTTCTTTAAATGATGCCAAAATTGAAAAACAAGCCAAAGAAGGTAATAAAAGAGCGAAACAAATTCAAAAGATGCTTAGAAATCCAAGTAAGTTTTTAGCAACTATCCAAATAGGAATTACTCTAGCAGGTTTTTTATCTAGTGCATTTGCATCAGATGCTTTTGCAGATAAATTAGCCCCAGTCTTAAATAATGCAATGCCATTTTTAAGTATTGGAGTTTGGAGAAATATTTCTATTATTATCATTACAATGATTTTATCTTTCTTTACATTAGTATTTGGAGAGCTAGTACCAAAAAGATTAGCTATGAAATACTATGAAAAAATTTCTTATGCGACAATTGGTGTTATCAAATCCATTTCTATTGTAACAGCGCCTTTTGTTAAATTGTTAACTTGGTCTACTAACCTTATTTCCAAACTATTTGGAGTAGGAGAGCAAGAAGAGGAAACTGTGACTGAGGAAGAAATTAAAATGATGGTTGACCAAGGAGAAGAAAAGGGAGTTATTGAAGAAACTGAAAAAGAAATTATCAATAACGTTTTTGCTCTAAATGACATTGTAGCATCAGAAATCATGATGCATCGTACAGATATGTTCGCCATTGAAATTAGTGAAAATATATATGAACTTTTAAGTGAAATTGATGATTATAAATATAGCAGGATTCCTGTGTATGAAGAAACAATTGACAATATCAAAGGAATTTTATACCTAAAAGATATCTTAAAATTAGTAAGTACTCAGCAACAATTTAAAATAGCAGATATTTTAAAAGAGGCATATTTTGTGCCAGAATCAAAGCCAATTGATGAAATTTTCAAAGAATTACAAACTAGCAAAATGCAAATGGCAATTGTAGTGGACGAATATGGCGGTACAGCAGGGCTACTAACTATGGAAGATATTTTAGAAGAATTAGTTGGAAATATTTTTGATGAATATGATGAAGAAGAATTCGATTACAAAAAACTAGACGAAAATACGTATCTTATGGAAGGAAGCATTTCACTTTACGAAGTGAAAAAGATTTTGGACATTGAATTACCAGATGGAGACTATGAAACTTTATCCGGTTATTTAGTAGAACAACTAGGCAGATTACCAGAAGAACAAGAAAAACCTATTATTGAAGATGAAAAATTAACTTATAAAATAGAACATGTAGAAGATAGACGTATTAAATGGGTAAAAGTATGTAAAAACCAACCACAAAAAGAAGAAAAATAAAAGTAGAAAGGTTTAGGTGGCTAAATGAAAGGAAAAATGAAATGGATCATAGGTATTATCATAATTGCAATGATTGTTGTAGCAGCAGTAGTTATTATGAATGAGATGCAATTTGCCTATAAAATTGAAGAAGTAAAAGAAATTAATTACGTAACTTTAGTACAAGGAGGAAAATATGGGGTAATTGATAAAACAGGAAATATCATTATAGAACCAACTTATAATGGGATTCAAATTCCAAATCCATCTAAACCAGTTTTTATTTGTATAGGCGAGTATGACAAGGAAACAAAGGAATATGACATGAAAGCCTTTAACGATAAGAAAGAGCAATTATTTAGCGAGTATGATAAAATCGAGGCAATTTCAGTAGAAACTAATATTGAAACAACTCCTTATGAAAAAAGCACACTAGCTTATTGTAAAGATGGAAAATATGGACTTATTGATTTAGAAGGAAAAGTAATTACGCAGCCAATTTATGAAGAAATCACAAGTATGCGTTACAAAGAAGGAACATTTATTGTAAAGCAGGAAGAAAAATTAGGTGTCATTAATTTAAAAGGAAAAGAAATCATTAAACCAGAATATGAAACAATCACTTCTGATAATTACTATAATGAAAAAACAAAAAATAAGACAACAGGTTTTATTGTAAGTAAAAAGACAGAAAATGGTTATCGCTATGGCTATATTGATTATCGTAGAAAAGTAATTTTAAATACAGAATATACAGAATTAGAAAGAGTAACAAGTATTCCAAATGAAAAAGAATTATATTTTATTGCTTTTAAAGAAGGTCAAGCAGGACTATTAAAGAATAAAAAGGTAATTTTGAATTATGAATATGAAGATATTCAATATAGTTCTTTAAATGATGTATTTGTTGTACAAAGAAATGGAAAACAAGGTGTAGTATCCAAAAAAGGAGGAACGATTGTTAATACAGAATATGACAATATCACTTTTGGTGGTATGTACATAAATGCTAAAAAGGGTAACACAATTCATTTATTTGATTTAAAGGGAGCATCTGTTGAGAATAAAGAAATTGTTAGCAAAACAGCAACTGAAAATAGCAACTATTTTATTACAGTTGACCAAAATGATATGTATACTGTTGTAGATAGTGAAGGAAAGACTGTTATTGATAATGACTATAGTTATATAGAATATTTACCAGGAGATTATTTCATTGTAGCAAAAGATGGCAAAAATGGTATTATTGATATTTCAGGAAAGTCTGTAGTAGACCTAGCTTATACAAGTATTTTCCGTTTGAATGATACACAGATTTTTCAGGCGGAGAAAATAGAAACTAAGACAATTGATTTATACAGTAGTAGTATGCATAAGATTACAAGTATGAATAATGCAACAATTACAACAGGTGAAAACTACATTTTATTATCATCTAATACAGAATTTGCTTATTATGATTTTTCAGGAAATAAGTCGGAAGCAAAAGATGTATTTCCGAATAACCAATTATTTGCCAAAAAGATAAATGATAAGTGGGGATTTGTTGATAAAAGTGGTAATGTTGTAGTACAAAATGAGTATGAAATGGTAACAGAGTTTAATGAATATGGATTTGCAGGCATCAAAAAAGATGGCAAGTGGGGAGTGATGAGACAATCTGACCACCAAATTATTCAAGAACCAGTATATGAGTTAGAATGGACACAACCCAACTTTATTGGAAAATATTATCGTGTGCGTAATTTAAATGGAAATGAAAGATATAGCGATGAGGTTGCTAAAGAAGATACTACTGATAATATTGATTAAGTAATACCTTGAATAGTATATATTTTCTGGTTTTCAAATGCCCGAGGTAGTCAGCAGGTGCAAAGAAGCTAATCAACTCGGTACCTTTCAAACTGCGAAAATATATACTATTCAAGTTATAATACAAGCTAGATATTATCTGTATAATCTTCTTTAGAGGAATGCGCTTTTATTATAGTTTTTAACTAATTAATAAAGTTGGTTGAAGAGGAGAAAAAAATGGAAATAAGTGATGAAGTAATAGAGTTAGGAAGAAAGGCAGAAGCAGAAGTACAAAAAGAGTTTAAAGGAATAGATGAACTTTGTGAATACCATAGCTTACGAGTATTAAATGCTTTTCAAAAATATCAAATCTCAGATATGCATTTTAATAGTACTACAGGATATGGATATTCAGATATAGGAAGAGATACTATTGAGAAGGTTTTTGCGAAGGTATTACATACAGAAGATAGTTTAGTAAGAAGTCAATTTATTTCAGGTACGCATGCTTTAACTGTTGCGCTATTTGCTTTCTTGCGTCCTAATGATACTATGATTAGTATTTGTGGAAAGCCATATGATACTTTAGATGAGGTAATTGGAATTGAACCAAATCCAAGTTCTCTTCAGGCTTATGGTGTGAAATATGAGCAAATTGATTTAATTGACAATGATTTTGATTATGAAGCAATTAGAAACAGAATGAGTAAAAAAGATGTAAAATTAATTGAAATTCAGCGTTCAAGAGGATATAGTTTAAGAGATAGTATAGCACTAGATAAAATGGAAAAAGCCATTCAAACGATTCGTGAAGTAAATAATGACGTTATCATTATGGTAGATAATTGCTATGGAGAGTTTGTGGATAAAATAGAGCCAACTCAAATTGGCGCAGATGTTATAGTGGGGTCTTTAATTAAGAACCTAGGTGGAGGATTAGCACCAAATGGAGCATATATTGCAGGAAAGAAAGAATTAGTATCATTAGCATCGGAACGATTAACAGCACCAGGACTAGGAAAAGAAGTAGGACCTACTTTAGGAATTAACAAGCAAATTTTGCAAGGACTTTTCTTTGCACCAAGTGTAGTAGCAAGTAGTTTAAAAACAGCAGTATTTGCTAGTAAATTATTAGAAAATTTGGGATATAAACCACATCCAAGATATAACGAGAAAAGGTCTGATATTGTACAAACCATTGAATTTGGAAATCCAGAAAAATTAATTGCGTATTGCCAAGGAATTCAAATGGGTTCTCCAATTGATAGTAATGCTATTCCAGAACCATGGGACATGCCAGGCTACACAGATAAAGTGATTATGGCAGCAGGAGCTTTTACACAAGGTTCTTCTATTGAACTTTCTTGTGATGCCCCTATTCGTGAACCATATATAGCATTTATGCAAGGTGGACTAACTTATCCTTATGGAAAGTTAGGTGTATTACATGCAGTTCAAAATATATTAAAGTAAGGAACATAAAAGGTGAAAATAATTATAATTGGTGGTGGACCTGCTGGAATGTTAGCAGCATATAGCGCTAGCAAAAAGGGAGATAAGGTCACTATTTTAGAAAAAATGAATTCTATTCGGAAAGAAGTTATTAATTACTGGTAAAGGGAGATGCAATATTACCAGTTCTTTTCCTATGGAGGATTTTATTTCTAATATACCAGGAAATGGAATGTTTTTATATAGTTCGTTTCGTAGGTTTACCAATCAAGATATTATCCAACTTTTAAAGCAAGAAGGGTTAGAAGTAAAAGAAGAAAGAGGACATCGTATTTTTCCAGTAACCGACCAAGCAAAAGATGTTTTAGAAGCTTTTATGAGGATACTAAAAAAGCAAAAAGTACAAATCCAAACCAATAGAAAAGTAGAAGAAATTTTAGTAGAGGAAGGCAAAGCAATTGGTGTGCGATGCCTTTTTCATGGGCAAGAGGAAACTTATTTGGCAGATAAAGTAATATTGGCAACTGGTGGGAAAAGCTATCCTGTAACAGGTTCAACAGGAGATGGGTATGAACTAGCAAAAAAATTAGGACATACTGTAACTAAATTACAACCTTCCTTAATTCCACTAACAGTTAATAAAGTGTCTTTAATGTTGTGTAAGCAATTGCAAGGACTTAGTTTGAGAAATATAGCAATTCAAATGAAAGATACTGAAAAGAATAAAGTAATTTATGAAGATTTTGGAGAAATGCTGTTTACTCATTGGGGTGTTTCAGGACCTGTTATTTTAAGTGGTTCAGCACATTTACTCCGTTATCCCAAAGTACAAGAATTGCTAGAAAAAGACAAAGTAAAGCTTAAAATTGATTTGAAACCAGCTTTGTCAGAAGAAAAGCTAGAAGAAAGAGTTTTGAGAGATTTTAAGCAAGAAAAGAACAAGGAATTTAAAAATAGTTTAAATGGATTACTACCGAATAAAATGATAGAGCCAATGATTGAACTATCAGGCATTGATAGGAATAAAAAGGTAAATTCTATTACGAAAATAGAAAGAAAAAATCTAGTAAAGTTATTCAAGAGTTTTGAGATTATCTTAAAGGGATTTAGACCAATTGAAGAAGCGATTATTACTTCTGGAGGTATTAGTATTAAAGAAATAAACCCTAAAACTATGGAATCTAAGTTAGTACAAGGTCTATATTTTGCTGGTGAAGTGATTGATGTAGATGCTTATACTGGCGGATTTAATTTGCAAATTGCTTATTCTACAGGCTTTGTAGCAGGAGGATTTCAAAATGAAAACAATTGAAAAGGAAGTATCGTCAGAAATAGTAGAAAAGAAATCGAAATTTATTGGAAATCTTTTTTATGTGGAGAATGTGCAAGAAGCAGAAGCAAAAATTGAAGAAATTCGTAAAAGATATCATGATGCAAGACACCACTGTTTTGCTTATCGCATTATAGGAGAAAATGGAGTAACAGAAAGAGCAAGTGATGATGGAGAGCCAAGTGGAACAGCAGGAGCACCTATGTTGCAATTGCTAAATAAAAACGAATTAGTGAATGTTTTAGTAGTTGTTACAAGGTACTTTGGAGGAATACTGCTTGGAACAGGTGGACTAGCAAGAGCTTACTCGCAAGCGACCTCAGAGGCAGTACAAAAAGCAAGTTGGATAGGTTTAGAAAAAGGGGAAGTTATAAAATTACCAGTATCTTATCAAAATTTAGCTTATCTACAATATTACTGTAGAAAGAATGATATTTCTATTTTAAAAACGAATTTTGACAAAGAACCGTACATAATTCTTGAAATAACAATAGATAAAAAAGGCAAATTCTTACATGAAATAGAAGAAAAACAGTTTTGTATACAAAAGATGGAAGTTTTACAAGAAAAGTATCTTCAAAAGAAAATACAATAAAGTGCATAAAAATTAACACTTTTACAATAAAATGGAAAATATTTCCAAAAATACTTGCAAATTAAAATAAAGAATAATATAATTACAAAAGTAAAAGTGAGACGTTGAATTTCCAGAAAATGGAATTTATAAAATCTTCTTTACAAAATTTAAAAAATTAGGGGGAAGAAACCGTGAGTGAAAAGATTACAATATTAGTAGCAGATGATAATAATGATTTTACAGCCACATTGTCAAGTTATTTAGAGCAAGAAGAGGAAATGGAAATTATAGGAATTGCCAGAGATGGTAATGAAGCATATGACATGGTTCTAGAATTACAACCAGATATCATTCTATTAGATATGATTATGCCACATTTAGATGGATTAGGAGTTTTAGAGAAAATAGCAGATACTGATATGGAAAAAAGACCACTATCTATTATTTTATCAGCAGTAGGACAAGATAAGATTACACAAAAAGCAATTGCACTTGGAGCACAATACTATATTGTTAAACCATTTGACATCAATGTATTAGTAAAAAGAATGAAGGAGCTTAAAAATTATCAACCAGCACAATTCAAAAACTTTATTACAAGAGAAATTAAAAATCAATATATTGATATAGCACCAGAGAAAAAGAAGGACCAAGAAAATTTAGAAGCTTTAGTTACTAATGTCATTCATGAAGTTGGAGTACCAGCACATATAAAAGGATATCAATACTTAAGAGAAGCTATTATGATGGTAATAAGAGATACAGAAGTGATTAATCAAATCACTAAGCAGTTGTATCCAGAAATAGCAGGAAAATATCATACAACACCCAGTAGAGTGGAAAGGGCAATTCGTCATGCAATTGAGGTAGCATGGGGAAGAGGACAAGCAGATACTGTAGAAAATATTTTTGGATATACTGTATCAGCAAACAGAGGAAAGCCTACCAACAGCGAGTTCATTGCGATGATTGCTGATAAGCTAAGGCTTGAGTTAAAGAGTGCATAAAAAGCAAGAAACAAGGTTGAAATATACCTTGTTTTTGTTATCACAGATTCAAAGGTTAATTAAAAAAGTAAATTCCACATAGCAATAAAAATTGATTGTACGCAAGA
>CANDRW010000042.1 GCA_947388675.1 uncultured Clostridium sp.
CCACACGTTAACATTGGTACAATCGGACACGTTGACCATGGTAAAACAACAACAACAGCAGCTATTACAAAATACCTAAACTTATTAGGAAAAGCTCAATATGAAGCATACGATCAAATCGATGGTGCTCCAGAAGAAAGAGAAAGAGGAATTACAATTAACACAGCTCACGTTGAATACGAAACAGATAACAGACACTATGCACACGTTGACTGCCCAGGACACGCTGACTACGTAAAGAACATGATTACTGGTGCTGCACAAATGGATGGTGCTATCTTAGTAGTATCAGCAGCTGATGGACCAATGCCTCAAACAAGAGAGCATATCTTACTTGCTAGACAAGTAGGCGTTAAATATATCGTTGTTTACTTAAATAAATGCGATATGGTTGATGATCCTGAATTATTAGAATTAGTTGAAATGGAAGTTAGAGACTTATTATCAAGCTATGATTTCCCAGGAGACGAAATTCCAATCGTTAAAGGTTCTTCATTAAAAGTATTAGAAAGTACATCTACAGATCCTAATGACGCTGTATATGTTCCAATGAAAGAATTAATGGATGCAGTTGATAGCTATATCCCAACACCTGAAAGACCAATTGACCAACCATTCTTAATGCCAATCGAAGACGTTATGACAATCAGTGGTAGAGGTACAGTTGTTACAGGTAGAGTTGAAAGAGGACAAGTAAAATTACAAGACGAAGTTGAAATCGTAGGTCTTTCAAAAGAATCTGCTAAAACAGTTGTTACTGGTGTTGAAATGTTCAGAAAAACAATGGATCAAGCAGAAGCTGGAGACAACATTGGTGTTCTATTAAGAGGAACTCAAAGAGATGAAGTTGAAAGAGGTCAAGTATTAGCAAAACCTGGAACAATTCATCCACATACAAAATTCAAAGCTCAAGTATACGTTCTAACAAAAGAAGAAGGTGGACGTCATACACCATTCTTCAATGGATATAGACCACAATTCTATTTCAGAACAACAGACGTTACAGGTGTTATTGATTTACAAGCTGGAACAGAAATGGTTATGCCAGGAGATAACGTAGATATGACTATCGAACTTATTACTCCAATCGCTATCGAAAACGGATTAAGATTCGCTATTCGTGAAGGTGGACGTACAGTAGGTTCTGGAGTTGTTTCTGAAGTTATTGAATAAGATATAACTTGAAATATAAAAAAGTAGTAGGTATCAATACCTACTACTTTTGTTGGCTAAGGAATAAGAAAATACCAGATAAGGCAAGCAACCATAATGACTCTATCAATATTGTCAATCAACTGTGGATTTTTAATGCGTTTATTAAGAAGCAGTTTTACCAGAACAAAAAGGTACATAACAATGATTACTACAATTACCCGAGAATATGCTTTATCCATATAAATTCCTCCAACGAAATAAAGTTTCACATTACAGTGATAGAATAATTATAGCATAAATTTACATAAATATCAAATATGAGCGATTATCAATAGAAAAAGCATAAAATTGCAAAGTTTTACTTAAAATAGTGATAACAATATTGACAAACGTAATACAATGTAGTACAATAATAACAGAAGGGAGTTGATAGGGATGACTATTTCGGTAAGATTAAGCGATAAAGATACAGAATTGATAAAAGCCTATGCTGAGATGAATAACATTTCTTTATCAGATTTGATAAGAAATGCGGTATTAGAGAAAATAGAAGATGAATATGATTTAGAGTGTTATAAAAAAGCAATGGAAGATTATAAGAAAAATCCTAAAACATATACAATGGAAGAAGTAAAAAAGGAGTTGGAGCTATAGTGCAATATAGAATTGTATTTACAGAAAAAGCAAAAAAACAACTAAAAAAAATAGATAAGTACACAGCGGCATTAATTATTCGGTTGGTTAGAAAAGAATATTGAGGGGTGTGAAAATCCAAGGGTACATGGAAAGGGATTAGTAGAGAATAAATCGGGGCAATGGAGATATAGAATAGGCGATTATAGAGTAATTTGTGAGATACAAGAACAAGAGATTATAGTACTCGTATTAGAGGTGGGACATAGGAAGAATATATATGAATAAGATTATATTTAGAAAAAGCAAGGATTACAAGAAATTATAATACCTTGCTTTTTGTCATATTTTGTAATATACTGTTTCTATAGAATAAAAAAAGGAGTAAAATGAAAGAATGAAAAATAAATGGATTGCATTGCTATTATGCTTTTTCTTTGGAATATTAGGAATTCATAAATTTTATGAAGGAAAAATTCTTTTAGGTATAGTATATATTTTTACAGGTGGATTATTTGGAATAGGTGTGTTAATTGATTTTATATCATTACTATTTAAACCAAATCCATATTATGTATGATATAAAAGTAATTGACTTTTTTAGTCATTAATTATATACTATTAACTGTAACAAAGGATAAGAAATGAATACCCATAAGAAAGATAAAAAGAAAAAGGAGAGATTCTTATCAAATGAAGAATTTAAAAAAAGTATTACTTACAGGAACTCTTACAGTTGTGGCATTATTAACGATTTCAACATATACAAATGCAGCTACTGTAAAGATTACAGGAGAAGTAGTAAACATTAGAAAAGAAGCATCTACAGAATCAAGCGTTGTTGCTAGATTATCAGAAGATGTAGAATGTGAATATATTGGAGAAAAGGGTAACTGGTATCAAATAAAATACAAGAATTACACAGGCTATGTTAGTAAAGATTACGCAAAACTACAAGGAAAAGTTTCTAATAATCAAAGTAATTCTAATACAACAAATACACAGAGTAACACTACAACTCAAAATACTAATGGAAATCAAAATAATAGTACACAAACTAACAATGAACAAACAAATCAAACAACAAATAATCAGAGTAATGCAGAAACAAATAACCAAGCAGATAATGAAGGAGATACAACTCAAACAAGTAGCACACAACCGGTGAATAAGAAACTAAAACAAAATAGCATAATTAAAATTTTGCCATTGGTTCATGCAAGTGATATAGGAAATGCAAAGACTTCTGACATAGTTCTTGTATTGGCAGAGACATCAGGATGGTCATATATTCAAACAGATGAGATAAGCGGATGGGTTAGAACAACTAGTTTAGAAGAGGCGAAAACTACTACACAAGTAAGCACTAAACCAACTGATACTTCTTCAAATTCTCAAAGTACAACAACTGAAAAAACAGGTTATATTAGTGAAGAAGAAGTTAATATGAGAAAAGGTGCTGGTACAACTTATTCCATCATAAAAACTCTAAAACTAAATGCAAAAGTTACGATTTTAGGAGAAGAGGGAAAATGGTATAAAGTAAAAGTAGGCAGTGATACAGGATATGTTTCAAAAGACTATGTGTCAGATACAGCAAAGGTAACCAATAGAAGCTTAACAGAGCCAAGAGAGAATAAAGAAGATGAGAAAGAAGCAGAAAATACAAAGAATACTAATACAACCGCATCAGATAAGACAACTGGGAATAATACATCAACTACTTCTAGTAGTATAAAAGGAACAGATGTCGTTGCCTATGCTAAAAGATATCTAGGATATAAATATGTATGGGGTGGAGATGGTTCTAATGGAACTTTTGACTGTTCAGGATTTACAATGTATGTGTATAAGCATTTCGGAGTAAGTCTTCCTCATTATACAGTATCGCAATATAATAGTGGGAAAGGTAAGAAAATTACCAAACAAAGTGATTTAAAAATGGGAGATATTGTATATTTAACTGACTATGTAACAGGTGCACCATGTGGACATTGTGGAATTTATATAAGTGATGGAAAATTTATTCATGCTGATAGTACAGTCATGAAAGTAAATATTTCAGATTTAAATGGAATGTATAAAGGCAGATTCTGTGGAGCACTAAGAATTATTCAGTAATATAAAATAGGGAAAAAAGAATTAAATAACTAGGGGGCAATAGAAAGGTTGGAGAATGAGACCATTTTGTATTGCTACCATAGGTGGAATATTAGGAATTATTATGGAGCTATACTTCAAAAGTATAGCTCTTTTTGTGATTCTTATTTTGCCGATTTTATTTATACTACTATTTTTTATACATCCTTTTAAAGAAAAGAGAAAAGCAATAAAAATTTTTGCTATTTTTTTGATTAGCTTTATTCTATTTGAAAGTTACACTACTTTGCAAGAGAACAACTTTGCACAGATTAACGAAAAATATGCTCAAGAGGAAATTGAAATACAAGCAATAGTAATTAGTGATAAGACAGAAAAGGAATACAAAGATGTTTACCATATTCAAGTCATAAAAGTAGAAGGGCAAGAAAAAAAGCAAAATTTTAAAATGATATTAAATGTGAAAAGACAAAAAGAACAGAAGATTTCATTAGAATATGGAGATTTGATTTACTTTAAAGGAATTTATGAAAAACCAAGTGAAGCTAGAAATGAAGGTGGATTTGATTATAGCCAATATCTTAAAACTAAAAAGATAATAGGCATTACCACAGTAAAAGCAGAAGAAATAAAAGTAGTTGGTAAGAATAATGCTAGTATGATGGCAAGAGCCATACATGATATAAGAAAAAATATAGTAGAAAGAGTAAGAGGAATTTTACCAGAAGATACAGCTAATTTGTGTACAGGACTATTAGTAGGAGAAAAAACGGAGTTATCAGAAGACATACAAGAAACCTTTCAAAAAAGCAGTTTATCACATATGTTAGCTATTTCAGGTGCTCATGTTTCTTATATCTTATTAGGAATAACAACTTTTATTCAAAAATTGAAACTTCATAAAAGGTGGGGGAAGGCTATTCTCATTCTCTTTTTTATTTTCTTTATGGCTTTGACAGGTTTTACTCCTTCTGTTACTAGAAGTTGCATTATGGTGATTTTACAATTGTTGGCAAGTATTTTGTTCAGAAAACCAGATACATATCAGAATTTAGCAATCAGCAGCTTTATTATCCTTCTCATAAATCCATATACCTTATTAGACATTGGATTTCAACTTTCTTTTGGAGGAACAATTGGAATAGTAATTTTTTCTAAGAAGTTACAAAGTATGAAAGAGGAGGATAAAATAAATAAAGAAAAGTTTACAGATAAGAGAAGGGCGTTGGTAGAAAAAGCGTTACACAAAGTCAAAGAAATGTGTATAGTTACTTTAGCAGCTAATTTAGTTATTATACCCATTATGATGTACCACTTTAACACCATTTCATTTACTTTTTTTATTTCCAATTTATTAGCCAGTCCTATTTTAGGAATTTGCTTAATTATAGGAATGATATTTATCATCTCACTTTTCATTTTGCCTCTAGCCAAGTTAATATCGTTATTTCTAGCACCCATTTTACAGTTATTAATATGGATAGCAGAAATTTCAAGTAGATTACCATTCTCACAAATGTTAGTTCCAACACCCAAAATATGGCAGCTCATTTTGTATTATGTTTTCCTAGCATTGATTTTTTCTCGTAAAACCAAATTCCAATACAAAAATATTATTGAAGTAATATTAGTTTTTTTCATGATTTCTCCTCTTATCTTACAAATCATTCCAGATAACAAACTAACGATTTCTTTTATTGATGTGGGGCAAGGTGACAGTATGCTTATTCAAACTCCATCACATAAAACAATTTTAATAGATGGTGGTGGAAGTGAAACAGGCAGTTTTGATGTGGGAGAAAAGACACTTATTCCATATTTATTAGATAAAAGAATTATGAGTATTGATTATATGATTTTTTCTCATTTTGATAGTGACCATTGCCAAGGGCTGTTAAGTGTAATGGAAAAGCTAAAGGTAAAAAATGCTGTTATTAGTAAGCAAGGTGAGAAGTCCAATAATTATATACAGTTTCTGAAAATAGCTAAAACAAGGAAAGTGAAGGTTATATCAGTACAAGCAGGAGATAGAATTAACCTAGATAAAAAATGTTATTTGTCGATTCTTTTTCCAAAACAGGAACTTATTAAGGAGAATGTATTAAATAACAATTCATTAGTAGCAAAATTTATATATCAGCCAAAACAAGCTAAAGAATTTAGTTTATTGCTTACAGGAGATATAGAGAAAATAGCAGAAAAGCAGTTGATACAGATGTATCAGGATACGAATGAATTGCAAGCAAATATCTTAAAAGTAGCACATCATCGGTTCTAAAACATCTTCTACAATAGAATTTTTAGAGTTAGTGAAGCCAAAGATTGCATTAATAGGAGTTGGAGAAAAGAATATGTTTGGACATCCAAGTCAAGTGACATTGGACAGTTTGACCAATTTGCGGAAGTAGAATTTATAGGACGGATGAAAGTGGAGAAATTACTATAACTATTAGTTGTAGGCGGAAATCTGAAAGTAAAAAAGAAAATAAAGGAATATCCATAGAACACATATAGAAGAGATGAAACAAGCAAAGAGTAAGGAAATGAGAACTTAAAGTTTGCAACTATTTATTAGTTGCAAAAAATCAAGAGAAGGAGTATAATATATGAGTAAGATAGAAAAACTATTAACAAGGATATATAGCAAACCAAAAGATTTTACCTATCAAGAATTAAAAACTTTGTTAGAGCAACTCGGATTTATAGAATATAATAAAGGTAAGACTTCTGGTTCAAGAGTAAAATTTAAAAATGAAAGATGTGATGTGACTATAGAATTACATAGACCACATAATACAGGAAATATATTAAAACCATACCAAATAAAAAATATATTAATAGGAATTAGTTTATGCAGAGAAGGGAGAGGTAGAAATGGATAATATAATGACATACAAAGGATATTGGGCAAAAATTAAATATAGTGATGAAGATGAATGTTTTTGTGGTTCAATAGAAGGGTTGGAACATGCTAGTATTTCATTTGAAGGGGATACTGTTGAAGAACTAAAAAAGGATTTTCAAGATGCAATAGATAGCTATTTAGAGACTTGTAAAGGGACTAATTCTATACCAGAAAAACAATATAAAGGGAGTTTTAATGTACGTATAGAGCCAGAATTACACAGAAAAGCTACATTATTTGCAGAAAGTTTTAATATCTCACTAAATCAATTTGTAGCCAAAGCAATTCGTGACGAAATAGAAGCATGTGAAAGTAAAAAGCGTTAAAAAATATTTACAATAAAAAGTTGTTAGTATATAATATGAAACGATGGAGATAATAAAACAAAAGATATAAAATTTGTTTGAATTTTATAAAATAATTTATAATACGTTAGACCTTGCTATCCGTTGCTTTTAATATGCTAAATGCAAATTAAAAGCAACGGAAGGTACTCGACTTACGTCCCGCCTTGTGCGGTCTACACTTACATTATAAATTATTTAATAAAGATTACAAATTAAAAAAAGGAGATAAGAAAATGGCAAAAGAAATTAGTGAAGAAGAGAAAAATCATATCCAAGATATGATTAATGGCTTAGTAGAAAGAGCTAAAAAAGCATCAGAAGAATATTTGAAGCTAGACCAAGAGCAAGTGGACGAAATCATTAAACAAATGTCTATGGCAGGTTTAGAACATCATATGGAACTTGCTAAAATGGCAGTAGAAGAAACAGGACGTGGAATTTACGAGGACAAAATTACAAAGAATATGTTTGCAACAGAATATATTTATCATAGTATCAAATATGATAAAACAGTTGGTGTTATTTCTGAAAATGAAGAAGAAGGATATGAAGAAATTGCAGAGCCAATTGGTATTATAGCAGGTGTTACACCAGTTACTAATCCAACTTCTACAACAATGTTTAAATCCATTATTGCAGCTAAAACAAGAAATGTTATCATTTTTGGATTTCACCCATCAGCACAAAAAAGCAGTAGTAGAGCAGCAGAAATTTTAAGAGATGCAGCAGTTAAAGCAGGTGCACCAGAAGATTGTATTCTATGGGTACCAGAACCATCTATTACAGCAACCACACTTTTAATGAACCATCCAGATGTTAATTTGATTTTAGCAACAGGCGGAAGCGGAATGGTAAAATCAGCTTATTCTTGTGGAAAACCAGCATTAGGTGTAGGACCAGGAAATGTTCCTTGCTATATTGATAAAACAGCAAAACTAAAAACATCTGTTAATGACTTAGTGCTTTCAAAATCATTTGATAATGGAATGATTTGTGCTTCTGAGCAATCTGTTATTGTTGATAAAGAAATTAGTAAAGAATTTGAGAAATTAATGAAAGAATCTGGTTGCTATTTCTTGAACGCAGAACAAACACAAAAATTAAGAGATAGTATGTTTATCGAAGAAAAAGGATGTGCCTTAAATGCGGATATCGTAGGAAAAAGTCCTTATGATATAGCAAAAGGAGCAGGAATAGAAGTTCCACAAGATACAAAGGTATTAGTGTTAAAAGAAAATGGAGTAGGGATTGAATATCCATTTTCAAAAGAAAAGTTAAGCCCTGTACTTGCTTACTATATTGTAAAAGGTGCAGAGGAAGGAATTGAACTTGCTGAAAAATTAATTGAATTTGGTGGACTAGGACATTCAGCTGTTATTCATTCAGAAGATAAAGAAACCATTCGTAAGTTCTCAGAAAAAGTAAAAGTAGGAAGAATTATTGTAAATTCTCCATCTACTCATGGAGCAATTGGTGATATCTATAACACCAATATGCCATCATTGACTCTTGGATGTGGAACCTTTGGAGGAAATTCTACAACAGCAAATGTATCAAGTGTTAATCTAGTAAATGTAAAAAGAGTAGCAAAAAGGAGAGTTAATATGCAATGGTTTAAAATTCCAGATAAAATCTATTTTGAAGCAGGTTCTATACAATACTTAGAAAAGATGCCAAATATCTCAAGAGCCTTTATTGTAACAGATCCAGGAATGGTAAAATTTGGCTATGTAGACAAAATCTTATATCATCTAAGAAAAAGAAAAGGATATGTACATTCACAAATCTTTTCAGATGTAGAATCAGATCCATCATTTGAAACAGTATATAGAGGTGTAGAAATGATGCGAGGATTTAATCCTGATGTTATTATTGCATTAGGTGGAGGAAGTGCCATTGATGCTGCAAAAGGAATGTGGTTATTCTATGAACATCCAGAGGCAGATGCTGAAGGTATGAAGCTAAAGTTTATGGATATTCGTAAACGTACGTACAAATTCCCAACATTAGGAAATAAATCAAAAATGGTGGCAATCCCAACAACATCAGGAACAGGTTCAGAAGTAACATCATTTGCAGTTATTTCTGACAAAGTAAACAACAAGAAATATCCATTAGCAGATTATGAATTAACACCAGATGTAGCCATTATAGATCCAGACTTGGTAATAAGTTTACCACAAACCATTACAGCAGATACAGGTATGGACGTTCTAACACATGCAATTGAAGCTTATGTTTCTAATATGGCATCAGATTATACAGATGGATTAGCTGAAAAGGCAGTAGAATTAGTATTTAAGAATTTAAGGGAAGCATATAACCATGGAGATAACGCTTTTGCAAGAGAAAAAATGCATAACGCAAGTACCATTGCGGGAATGGCATTTACAAATGCATTTTTAGGAATCAACCACTCTTTGGCACATAAAATAGGAGCAGAATTCCACATGCCACATGGAAGAATTAATGCCATTTTATTACCTTATGTAGTTCGCTATAATAGCAAAATGCCAAGTAAATTTGTATCATTCCCTAAGTACGAATACTTTATAGCAGATCAAAAATATGCAGATTTATCAAGAAGAATGAACTTCCCAGCATATACGAATGAAGAAGGGGTAAATTCATTAATTGCAGAAATTCAAAAGTTAAATACAGATTTGAATATTCCAAGATCTTTCCAAGAAGTTGGAATACCAGAGCAAGAATTTTTGAGCAAAGTAGATATGTTAGCAGATAGAGCATTTGAAGATCAATGTACTACTGCAAACCCAAGACTTCCATTAGTAGAAGAGTTAAAGCAAATTTTATTAGACAGTTACTATGGAAGAGAAGCTTAAATAACAAGTAAGTTCCTAGAGTAAAATAGACTTTAGGGACTTATTTTTATATTCTAGGAAATTATAGAAAATTGTTAACATTGCCTTTTTATATTTTAAAATAAAGCTCAAAAGTATTGGGAAAACTGACATAATTAGGAAAAAGAATTGACAATTTACATAAAATAGGATATAATAGACTACAGATTGGCAATGCTAATCAAATTTACTTAAGGAGAGATAAACAATGTCTGACGAGCGGAAGGTAGACCTTAGCAAGACCTTGATGGAGCTGGCAGAGGAGGGATGGACCTTCGAGGAATTGCTTGATGCGGCCGGTGTTCGGCTGGTTGTCGAGCAGAAAGCTGAGGAGCAGAAGCCCAAGAAGAAGGATCTCATCTCCAAAATCACCAAAATCATCCACGAAATTGGCGTTCCGGCCCACATCAAGGGATATCAGTATCTGCGGAAAGCAATTGAGATGTCCGTGCAAGATGCGGATATGATCAATGCTGTAACCAAGGTTCTGTATCCTGAGGTGGCGAAGGAGTATGGTACGACTGCATCCAGAGTGGAACGGGGCATTCGGCACGCTATCGAGGTTGCGTGGAACCGTGGTGACCTTGAAATTCTGCAGAAGTATTTCGGCTACACGGTTTCCAACGCCAAGGGCAAACCCACCAACAGCGAGTTTATCGCAATGATTGCCGATAAGCTTCGCATGGAGGACAATGAGTCTGACCAGTAAGTTATCTTTTCCAGCAAAGGACTCGAGCGTATGCTCGGGTCCTTTTTTATGTTCTTTTTTGAACAATCTTAGCTATACACTTGTATTTTACTAAAAAAACGGATATAATAAGCACGAAGAAAAAAGAGAGGAGTTGAACTAGATTGCAAGTATCAAGAGAAGAATTATTACATATTGCAAATTTAGCAAGCTTAAAATTAAAAGAAGAAGAAATAGACAATTATTTGTTAAATCTACAAGATATTTTAAACTTTGCCAATATTGTTAGTAAAGCACCAGTAGAAAATTTACCAGAGACAATTGGGGCAAATGATAAATATAACGTATTTCGTAAAGATGAAATAAAAGTATTTGAAAATAATGAGTTACTACTTAGTAATGCACCAGAGGCAGAAAGGAATATGTTTAAAATTCCTAAAGTTCTCTAAGCTGTTCGAGCAAAGCGAGTTACAGATTAGAGATGCAATTGAGCAAAGCCAAATTAAGTTAACTGTGCGAAACGATAGTGAGCTACAGATAGCTTATATGTAGTAAAGCGAGAGTGTAGACATTAGAAGAGAAAGAGAGGACTAACAATGAATATTATAGATTTAACAGTGCATGAATTGAAAGAAAAATTAGATAAAAAAGAATTAACTGCAGAAGAAATTACAAAGGCTTATGTACAAAGAATAGAAGAAAAGGAAAAAGATGTACAAGCTTTTATAACAACATTAATAGACAATGCAGTAGAAAAGGCAAAAGAAATAGATGACAGAAAGGCTAAAGGAGAAACACTATCACCATATAGCGGAATTCCAATAGGAATTAAAGATAATATTTGTACAAAGGGAATTAAGACCACTTGTGCATCTAAAATGTTAGAAAATTTTATAACAGCATATGATGCAACAGTCATAGAAAAACTAGAACAAGAGAACCTTATTTCTTTAGGAAAACTTAATATGGATGAGTTTGCTATGGGATCTTCTACAGAGTATTCCTATTTCAAACAAACAAGAAATCCTTGGAATTTAAATACTGTACCAGGTGGTTCTTCGGGTGGTGTAGCGGCAGCAGTAGCAGCTAATTTAGTTCCTTGGGCACTAGGATCTGATACAGGTGGATCTATTCGTCAGCCAGCTAGCTTTTGTGGAGTAGTAGGATTAAAGCCAACTTATGGATTAGTATCTCGTTATGGATTGGTAGCTTTTGCCTCTTCTTTAGATCAAATTGGACCAATTACCAAAGATGTAAAAGATAGCGCCATTTTATTGAATATGATAGCTGGTCATGATGAGCAAGACTCTACATCAGTGGAATTAGAGAAGAAAGATTATACTAAGGCACTAAAAAATGATGTAAAAGGTTTAAAAATTGGTATTCCAAAAGAATGGTATGGTGAAGGACTTAATGAAGAAGTAAAAGAAAAATTAGAACAAGCAATTGAAAAGTATAAAGAGTTAGGTGCAATTGTAGAGGAATGTTCTTTAGATGTAGCAAACTATGCTTTAGCTACTTACTATATTGTTGCTTGTGCAGAGGCGAGTTCAAACTTAGGAAGATTTGATGGAATTCGTTATGGATATAGAGCAGAGAATTATACAAACTTAAAAGAATTATTTAAAAATTCTAGAAGTGAAGGCTTTGGAGATGAAGTAAAAAGAAGAATTATTTTAGGTACTTATGTATTATCTTCTGGTTACTATGATGCTTATTACAAAAAAGCGCAACAAGTAAGAACATTAGTAAAGCAAAAATTTGATGAAGCTTTTGAAAAATATGATGTATTATTAACTCCAACCTCACCAACAGTTGCTTTTGAGTTTGGCTCAAAGTCTAATAATCCATTAGAAATGTATTTGGCAGATATTTGTACAGTATCAGTTAACATTGCTGGGCTTCCAGGAATTTCAATTCCTTGTGGAGTAGATAGTAAAGGAATGCCAATTGGAATGCAATTAATAGGAAATCGTTTTGCAGAAGAAACCATTTTAAATGCAGCATATACTTATGAACAAGAAGCAAAGTTTAGAGAAAATTATAGACCAGAGTTTAAAAAATAGAATCAAGATGTGCAAAGAAGGAGTAATCAAAAAGATGGGATATATCAAGGATATTAGAGAAAAGATAGGACATGAACCAATTATTTTATGTTCTACAGGCTGCTTAATATTTAATGAAAAAGGAGAAGTATTGCTACAACATAGAGCTGATGATGATAAATGGGGAAATCCAGGAGGCTGTATTGAATTAGGTGAAAAAGTAGAAGAAGCGCTAAAAAGAGAAATTAAGGAAGAAACGAATATAGAACTTAACGAAATACAATTATTTAAGATTTATAGTGGAGAAGAGCAACATCACATCTATCCAAACGGAGATGAAGCTTACTTTGTAAATATAATATATAAAGCAAATGTTGAAAAGGCAATATTTGAAGTTAATGATGAAGAGAGTAAAGCACTTAAATTTTTTTCAATAGCAGATATACCAGAAAATGTTACAGAACCTTTTAAATGTGTTAAAGAAGATTTAAAATTGATGGAACAATAGAATATATAGCTTTATTAGCGATGGAATTAACAAAGAGAATATTTTCAAGGAGGAGGAAAATAAATGGTAAGAGAAGATTATGAAGTAGTTATTGGATTAGAAGTGCACGCAGAACTTTCTACCAAAACAAAAATCTTTTGTAGTTGTCCAACTGAATTTGGAGCAGCACCTAATACTCATGTATGTCCAATATGTATGGCAATGCCAGGAACACTTCCAGTATTAAATGAAAAAGTTGTAGAATATGCAGTAAAAGCAGGTTTAGCAACAGGATGCACAATTGCAAGAGATAGTAAAAATGATAGAAAAAACTATTTTTATCCAGATCTTCCAAAGTCATATCAAATATCACAATTTGATAAACCACTATGTGAACATGGTGAAGTTGAAATAGAAGAAGAAGGCGAAAAGAAAAAAATAGGAATTACTAGAATTCATATCGAAGAAGATGCAGGAAAATTAAACCATAATGAATTTGGTGGAGGAAGCTTAGTTGATTTAAATAGGGCAGGAGTACCATTAATTGAAATTGTATCAGAGCCAGATATGAGGTCAAGCAAAGATGCAGAAAATTATTTAAGGAAAATCAAGTCTGTTTTAGAATATATTGAAGTTTCTGATTGTAAAATGCAAGAAGGTTCTTTAAGAGCAGATGTCAATGTTTCAGTTCGTAAAAAAGGTGCTAAAGAATTTGGAACGCGTACTGAGATGAAAAATATGAACTCTTTTAGGTCAATTGTAAGGGCAATAGAATACGAAGCACAAAGACAAATAGAAGTGATAGAAGAAGGTGGAACTATCACACAAGAGACTCTAAGATGGGATGATGTATCAGGAAAAACTTTTTCCATGAGAGATAAAGAAGATGCACAAGATTACCGTTATTTCCCTGAGCCAGATTTAGTAGCCATTCGTTTATCAGATGAATATATTGAAAATATTAAGAATAACTTACCAGAGTTACCAGAAAGTAGACGTGCAAGATATTTGACAGAGTACAAACTATCTGAAAAAGATAGTAGAATGTTAACAGCTTCTAAGTATT
Organism: uncultured Clostridium sp.; assembly: GCA_947388675.1. Taxonomy (GTDB): domain Bacteria; phylum Bacillota; class Clostridia; order TANB77; family CAG-508; genus CAG-273. The sequence goes on from CANDRW010000042.1 coordinate 14,288, forward strand.
TGTCTAATATGTTTGAAGCCGCTTTAGCAATATGTGGTAATCCAAAGGCAGTTGCAAACTGGCTATTATCAGATGTTTCTAGAATTTTAAATGAGAAAGAAATAGAGCCAGACCAAATACCATTTACAGCGAATCAGTTAGCAAAAATGATAGAGTTAATTGAGAAGGGAACCATCAGTTCTGCAATTGGTAAAAAGGTATTAGAGGAGTTATTTGAAAATCCAAGTGACCCAGAAGAGATTATTAAAGAAAAAGGCTGGATTCAAATTTCGGATGAAGGTGCTATCAAAGAAGTAGTAACAAGAATATTAGAAAATAACCCACAATCAATAGTAGATTATAAAGCAGGAAAAGATAGAGCATTAGGTTTCTTAGTTGGTCAAGCAATGAAAGAAACAAAGGGAAAAGCAAATCCACAAATGCTTAATAAGATGTTCTTAGAAGAATTGAATAAATAATGTCAGTTTGGGGACGTTCTTTAAAACTGACAAAAGTGTCAGTTTGACCTACGTCCCTAAAGTGACAAAAGTGTCAGTTTTGGGGACATACCTTAAATTAAATATGTAAAACAATTATAGTAATAATATTGTTTGTCTTTGTTGGACGTTGTTTTCAATATAAAATAATAGTCAAGGAAAACAACGTCAGATGCTCGCAAGCTCTCCTTGCGCAGACAAAACAATTATTGTTACTATAATTGTTTTTATATACTAAATTTTAAATAAGATACTTGACAAAAAATCAAAAGATATTGTATAATTGTATTAATGCATTAATACAACGAAGGGAGAAAAAATGGAGTGGAATTTTGAAAATGATAGGCCTATTTATATACAATTGGTTGAAAAACTGAAGCTTGCTATTGTAGCAGGAGAATATCCAGCAGGAGAGAGACTGCCTTCTGTAAGAGATTTAGCCATAGAGATAAAAGCAAATCCAAATACAGTACAAAGGGCTTTAGTAGATTTAGAACAAACAGGATTGATTTACACACAAAGAACAAATGGAAAATTTGTGACAGAAGATAAAGAATTAGTACAAAAAATTAGGGAAGAATTAGCTAGAGAAGCCTTTTACAAATTTCAAGAAAATATGAAACAACTAGGCTTTGAGGAAGAGGAAATTAGACAATATGTGATGAAACAAGAATAAAGAAAGGGGAATGAAAAATGGAATTGATAACATGTAAAAACTTATCCAAAGAGTATGGTATGAAGAAAGCTTTAGATAATGTTAGTTTTCAAATACCAGCAGGAAGAATTGTAGGGTTATTGGGCAGTAATGGAAGTGGAAAGACTACTTTAATTAAAATTATGAATGAATTATTAGTGCCAACATCAGGTGAAATTTGGATTAAAGGGAAATTGCCAGGAATAGAAAGCAAAAAAGTTATTTCCTATTTGCCAGAAAGAACTTATTTACCATATGATAAGAAAGTATCAGAGGTAATATCTTATTTTAAAGATTTTTATAAGGACTTTAATGTAGAAAAGGCATATAAATTATTAGGTGAATTAGGGATAAAAAAAGAAGATAAATTAAAACAAATGTCAAAAGGAACAAAAGAAAAAGTACAACTAGTATTGGTCATGAGTAGAGAGGCAGATATTTATATATTAGATGAACCAATTGGTGGAGTAGACCCAGTTGCAAGAGACCAAATTTTAGATTTAATATTAAAGAATTTCAAAGAAGGTGCAAGCCTTATTATTTCTACACATTTAATAGCAGATATTGAGAAAATTTTAGATGATGTTATTTTTATTCATCAAGGAAAGATTTTATTAAATAGTAGTGCAGATGAAGTGAGAAATAAATATCACACATCTATTGAAAATGCATTTAAGGAGGTGTTTAAACAATGTTAGGAAAGTTATTAAAATATGAAATGAAATCACAGGGAAAAAGCTTATTTCTATTTTGGATGGCAATTCTAGGATTAGGATTATTAGTAAGAATATTCAGTTTATTAGAAGAAGCTGTGCCTATTTTTCAATATTTAATGCCTATTTCGATATTCACATTTGTTCTTGCTATTGTGCTTAGTCTTGTTTATTGTTTTTTCTTAGCGATTAAAAATTATTATAAAAAAGTGTTAAGAGAAGAAGGATATTTGACCAATACATTACCAGTGAAAAAGAGTAGCATTATATTATCTTTTTTAATTACAGATATGGTAGCACTTATTGTAACAGTTGCATTTAGCTTTTTAGGATGTTTTATTGCTTTTGGTTCAGGTAGTGAAGAAATAAGGAGTATGTGGGAGGCATTTTCTATTTCTATAGAGCAAGAATTTAATATGAGTATAGAAACTGTTAGATGTATTCTTGCAGGAGCTATGTTATTAGGATATATTAACACAATTTCGCTATTTTATGCAGCTATGACAGTTGGACATAGTTTTTCACAAAATAAGATTGCAAGTTCTATTGGAGTAGGAGTTGCCTTTTATATGGCATTTCAATTTTTAAATGTAATAGAAATGATAGTGATTTTCTTAAAGAATAAAATGGACTTTACAAATGCTTTAGTAACAAATGAAGTACCATATGAATTGATTGGGACAATTCTTGGTGCGGCTCTCATTGTAGCAGTTATTTCCGTGATTACTACTTATACATTTACCAATTACTTTTTAAGTAGAAAATTAAATCTAGAATAGATGTAAAAAACCAGCAAGTATTCATTTGCTGGTTTGCTGTTATGAAATTAACTTTTAATTTCCTTTTGAATTTTGCTAAAAGCAAAGGCACAAATAACAAATCCTACAATAAAGAATAAGCTTGTTTTAAATAATGAAAAACCAATTTGATAAACAAATGGAATTGTATAAATAAAGTCATATGTAAGCAAAATGAGGATAGATAAAATACTTAAACCAAAAGATAATCTAATTCCAGATTTCATTAATCCTAAAATAGAATGATCCATTTCTTTTAACTCCAGTAATAATTGACGCATAAAAATACCCCTTTCCAACAAAGTCATTTAACATATATTTATGATAACATAAAGAAAATGATGAAATCAAAGGTAATTTGTACCAAAAAATAAAACCAAGCAAAACTTGGTTTTAAATAATTTAAGAAAATTGTGCACAGTTTTCTTAAAAATTAGTTCATAGCATTTAATTTTTTAGCCATATTAGATTTTTTTCTAGCTGCTGTGTTTTTTACAATAACACCTTTCGTACAAGCTTGGTCTACTTTTTTAGTAGCAAAAGAAAATAATTCAGTAGCTTCTGCTTTATTTCCAGCTTCTACAGCTTGCTCGAATTTTTTAACAGCTGATTTATATCCAGATTTAATCATATTATTTCTAAGAGTTTTCTTTTCAATAACACTAACACGTTTAATTGCTGACTTGATATTTGGCATCTTTTGGCACCTCCCTTTTGTAAGTTCGTAAATTAACAGTGTTTATTATAGCATGAAAAAAGAGATTTGGCAAGAGGAAACCAAAGATTTCTGTTAAACTCCTTAATTTTTATTTTAAATTCCACTTTCAAGTTAGGTGGATTTTAATTTTGTAC
>CANDRW010000043.1 GCA_947388675.1 uncultured Clostridium sp.
AATCTTGGATTGACTGTTCAAATTATAAAATGTGCATTTAACTTTTAATTCAACGATTGATTTTCATGCATTGTAAAAAAATCTAAAATGATTGACTTTCTTACCAAATTGTAGTAATATATATATATAACAGCTGTGAAGTCGTGTTCACAGTAATAAGCTAAAGGTTGTTAATAGCAACACCAATAAAAAAACCAGAGTTCTCACAAAACTCTGGTTTTACTATGTACTTTTGTACTAGTCTTTGCCGTGCTTTCCTTTGCATAATACTATTACTAGCATTATTAAAAGGGTAATAAGCTGGTTGTTATCCATTGGCAACACCTCCTTCCATTATGGAATTGTAACAAGTATACTATACTTTACTAATAAGCACAATACTCCATCAACTCTTTTGAATAATATATTATCCAAAAATAAAACTACTGCCTATTTCTTTATTGGCAGTAGTTTTACTTGAATAAACTTGTAACTCCTTCTATCATCTTTTGAAACCAACCTTTTTCTTCTGTCACTATAATTTGCTCACTTGCTGGTTCTACATAATCTTTTTTAGGAAGATTAACATATATTTTTTGCGAATCATCTAACTTTTTCATTCCTAACATTGCAGTTGCTGATTTTTCTACATTTGCTAGATTTAAACTATTTTGAATACTAATCTTTAATTGTGCATTTTCTTTTTGCAAAACACTTAGCTCTTTTTTCATATCTTCCTTTTTGTTAAAACTTGCTGTGATAAGGGAATTTCGATAACTTATGGCAAATAAAATTCCAAAACCAATTAAAACATATAGCACTATTTTTACTTTTGGTTTTAGCTGTCTTTTTTCTTTTGGCTTTTGTTCTTTTTGTTTTAATGCAGAACTCTTCTTTTGACTATATGGATTTTTTTGCGGCTCATATTCAGGTTTTAATTTTCTTGGGCTTGTTTCATATTGATATCCTGTCCTTCTCGTTGCATATGCCATAAGTTCTCACCTCCTTATCTTTTGCTACTTCTTATTTATTTTCTTTCGAATATCCTTACTTTTGCACTTTTTGACCTTGAATTTCTATCAAGTTCCTCTGCTGATGCTACAATTGGTTTTTTATTCATAATCTTACCTAAACTTTGACAGCCACAAATACAATATGGCAAATCTTTTGGGCAAGTACATTTTCCTTGCAATTCTGCCATTGCTTCTTTCACTGCTCTATCTTCTAGTGAATGGAAGGTAATTACTACTAATCTTCCACCTTCTTTTAAAGCATGTGCACTTTGCATAATGGTTTGATATAATGGTGCAATTTCATTGTTCACTTCTATTCTAATTGCTTGAAATGTCCTTTTAGCTGGGTGTCCATCTTTTTGACTAGATTTTGGAATAGTATCCTCTATAATTTCTACTAATTCCTTAGTGGTTTGTATCTCTTTTTTCTCACGTATTTTGCAGATATTTTTAGCTATTTGTCTACTAAATTTTTCTTCTCCATATTCCCAAAGAATTTTAGCCAATTTTTCTTCTGAATATTGATTTACTATTTCTTTAGCAGTTATTCCATTTGAAGTATCCATTCTCATATCTAATGGGTTATCCCCCATATAGCTAAATCCTCTACTTCTCTCATCTAGTTGATAAGAAGAAACACCTAAGTCTAATAAAATCCCATCTACTTTTTCTATTTTTAAGTCTTCTAATATACTCTGAATTTCGTCATGATTTCCATGAATATAAGTAACATTTTGGAATTCTGCTAGTCTTTTTTTGGCTGCTACTAGTGCTTCCTCATCTCTGTCAATTCCAATTAGCATTCCTTTTTTAGATAATTTCTTTACAATTTCTAAACTATGTCCAGTACCACCTAAAGTGCCATCTACATAAATTCCATCTGGATGAATGTTTAATCCTTCTATACATTCTTGTAACATTACTGGTTCGTGTTTAAATTCCATTTATTTGTTCCTTCTTTTTTTGTAATATAGGAATGTTTTAAGAATAGCACAATCAGTTGGTATGCTACTACCAACTGTTATGCTCATTTTTTAATTCTCATCCTTTGTAATTTTTATACTCTTTTGTTCCATTACTTCTTTTGTTTTCTTTCTTCATACTTTTGTTTTTCTTTAGAAAACTCTATCTTTTGTAAAACTTATTTACTTTGTCTTTTGTAACTCTTAAAATTTTTATCTTTTGTATCTTTAAATCTTTTGTGTATTTATATAAACTTTTGCAAGTTATATACCAAGCATTGTCATATTCTCAGCAATTTCATCTGCTGAAATATTTTCATCACTGTTATAAGATTTCCATTTTTCTTCGTCCCAAATTTCAATTCTAGTTCCTACACCAATAATGACAGTGTCTTTTTCTAATTTTGCATATTCACGTAAGTTTCCTGCTATTAAAAATCTTCCTTGTTTGTCAATTTCACATTCTGTAGCACCTGACAAGAAAAATCTTACGAAGTCTCTTGCATTTTTGTTAGTAAGTGGTAGTGTTTTTAATTTTTCCTCAAAATTAGCCCATTCTGTTTGTGAAAAGCCGAATAAACATCCGTCTAAGCCTTTGGTTACGATGAATTTTTCTCCCATATCTTCTCTAATTTTTGCAGGTAAAATAAGTCTGCCTTTTACATCTAGAGAATGTTCATATTCACCTATTAACACTTTTGCTCACCTCACTAACATTTTGTTCCACTTTTCACCACTTCTCTCCACTTCTTCTAAATTTTAATACAACATGTGGAAAATATCAAGTGTTTTTTAAAAAAAGTTACAAATTTCCAAAAATAAAAAGAAACAAATTTTGTTATCCATTTGTTTCTTTATTATTTTTATTTATTTTCTTCTAAACACTCTTCTATAATTTCTTCTAATTTACTAGTATCTATAATAGATACTATGCTAGCTTCTAACGTTTCTTTTGGATTTACTTTTTTCAAGTTTAAGACATATCCATTTTTTAAAGCTAATTGCCTAATAAACTCTCTATTTGTTCTTCCGATTTCCTTCTCGGAAAGGATGTAGCACATTCATTTCAGATAAATAATATGCTAATCTTTTGGCTAGATTTTCTTTATCTAGTCCACCTAAAAAGTTCTCTTGCTTTAACTGTTCTAATAATCTATCTAATTCCTGTTCTACATACTCCCACTGAGCAAAGCGAAATTCTCCTTTACTGATATTTTCTTCTCTTAACTTTCCTGCAAACGGATAGATATCTTCAAATAAATATTGATGTATAGAGAGATAGTGTGCCTTATCAAAATTTCCTGTAATTCCTCTTTGTCTTAATCCTAAAGATTTTGCTGCTGTAATCTTTGCTTCATAGTAAAGTAAATCCTTAGTATTATGGATATCTAAGTAGTTGATTAATACCTCACTATCTTCATAGGAATATTTTGAATTTCTTGGCTCATATAAATCTCTCATACTTTATTTCTCTTTCTTACTTATTATACATCCATTATGATCGGAAGAATCATAGGATTTCTTTTTGTCTTTTCAAAAATATAATCTCTCAAGTCATCTTTCAAAGTTGATTTAATCGTTGACCAATCACTTACATGATTTTCTTCTAACTTACGTACTTCATCGCGAATAACACGTTTTAAATCATCCATTAAGTTTTCAGATTCTCTTACATATACAAATCCTCTTGAAACTACATCTGGTCCTGAAACAATTTCTCCTGTATTAGAATCCATTCCAACAACAATGATAATCAAACCATCTTGTGATAAATGTTGCCTATCACGTAATACAATGTTTCCAACATCTCCTACACCTAATCCATCTACTAATACTTTTCCATTTGGAACAGAAGTAGTTAGTTTTGCTTCATTTTCATTCAATTCTAAAGTTCTGCCATTATTCATTAAAAAGATATTTCTTCCTTCTACCCCCATCTTTTTAGCTGTCTCTGCATGTGCGATTAATTGTCTATATTCACCATGTACTGGAATAAAGTATTTTGGTTTTGCTAATGTTAGAATTAATTTTTGTTCTTCTTGGCAAGCATGTCCTGATACGTGAACATCTTCTAATGAACTATATATTACTTCTGCACCAATTTTCATTAAGTCATCAATTACTTTTGATACTAATTTTTCATTGCCTGGAATTGGAGTTGCAGAAATAATAACCATATCATTTGGAGTAATAGTTACTTTTTTATGCTCTCCATTTGCCATTCTTGTTAAAGCAGACATTGTTTCTCCTTGGCTTCCTGTTGTAATGATTACTAATTGGTCATCACGATAGTTTTTAATATTATCAATATCAATAAATACACTATCTGCATCTTTAATATATCCTAGTCCTCTTGCCGCTTCTATCATGTTTTGCATGCTTCTACCACACACAGCAATTTTTCTGCCATATTTAATAGCAGAGTTTACAATTTGTTGCACACGATGTACATTAGAAGCAAATGTTGCTACTACAATTCTTTTTGAGTTGTTTAAAAATAGCTTATCAAATACTTCTCCAACACTGCTTTCTGACATAGTAAAACCTTTTCTTTCACTATTAGTACTATCAGAAAGTAACGCTAGAACTCCTTTATTTCCTAATTCTGCAATTCTTCCTAAGTCCACTACCTTATCATCAATTGGAGTGTAATCAATCTTGAAGTCACCTGTATGCAATACAGTTCCTACTGGTGTATTAATAGCAAGCATAACTGCATCTGGAATACTATGATTACTTCTAATAAATTCTACTTGCATTTTGCCAAAATTGATAGTTTGTCCTTGTTCTACAATATGCATTTTTGTGCTTCTTTTTAAATGATGTTCCTCTAGCTTGTTATTAATTAAAGCTACTGTTAATTTGGTAGCATAAATTGGCATATTTATTTGTTTTAAGATATATGGAATAGAACCAATATGATCCTCATGTCCGTGAGTAATGACTAAACCTTTAATCTTTTCTTGATTTTTAATTAAGTATGTGATATCTGGAATAACTAAATCTACTCCTAACATATCATCTTCTGGGAATTCTAGTCCACAATCTACTAAAATAATCTCATCTTCATATTCAAAAACAGTAATGTTCTTTCCAATTTCTTCTAATCCACCTAGTGGAATAATCTTTAAGTTTGATTTCTTAAAGTTGAATTTCATCATATCTTGATGATTTGTTTTTGTATTTCTTGTCCTAGTTCTTGTTGCCCTATCTGTCGTTCTATCAGAACTACGAGTTTCTCTTGGTGTTCTGCTTTCTGTTCTAGCATTTCTAGTTTCTGCCCCTACATTTCTAGACGTTCTTCTTGTCTCCTTTATTTCTTCTATCACTTTTTCTACTGTTTTTCCGTTTTCTTCTTTTACTCTTTTCTCTCTTGGTGCTTGTTCTCTAGTATTTGTCGTCCTTCTTGTTCTATAATTAGAAGTCTTACTTTCCCTTCTTTCTGAACTACTTCTTGCAGTTTTCTCATTTGTTCTACGGTTTTGTCTTCTTGGTAACCCGCTTTCTTGTGTCTCATTTGTTTTTACTTCATTTGTCATTTAAGTTTTTTCTCTCCTTTATTTTAAATTCCGTACATTTTAACGTCGAAGAAAAGCGAATAGAATTCGCCTCATCTTAAAATTTAAACACTTTTCTTACTCCGCAAACATTTCCTTTCTCTCTTTGAAATTATGGAGTAATTTTCATTTTTTTATACATAAAATGAATATGCTTGTTTTAATTCTTCCGTACCTTAAAACATATTCCGATGTTTCCTATTATACTATGTTTTCCTTTTTTTGTCAAATGAGAGTGATTTTCATTTTTAAAGGGGAACACGACTGTGTTCCCCTTTAAGAATAAAGCTCTATCAACTTACTTACCGTTTAAAAATTCCTCTATCATTTTTGCTTTTTCTTCTTCTGTCATATTATCCCACGTCTCTTGGCTCAAGTCTGGATTTACCTGTATAATTTGATTATACTGCGAATCCAAGACTGAAGTCCCTTCATCAATCTCATTTCGGCTTTGCTGGTCCTCAGATATCGGCGTAGAAAATGCTATATTGTCAAAACTTGTAATATCCACTGTTCCATTTTTATCGTCGATATACTCTATTTTGACTTTATCACCATCACGTGTGACAGCAAGTTCATCCGAAATCAAGTAAGATGCTGTGAATATTTTCTCTGGCTCCCCTTCTACCACTATATAGTAGTATGTAGAACCTTCTTCAACAACGCTCGAAATCCTTATTACAGTCCCCTCATACGTGTAACTGTATGCCTCATCAGATCCGACAACATAACTGCTACCACTCTTGGCTACCACTTGCATATAGCTTCTGCTACATTCAACTAAGCTGTTGCCTTTGGTAGCAATACTGTAGTTTTGGATATTTACCATTGCATAAGATTTAATAAGTCCTTCCCCATCTTTGAGTGCCACTACATAAGTGGGAATTCCATTCACATTGACTGGTAATGGCTTAGTGGAAGTATAGCCAAAGTCCGATACCAGCCCTTCAGCTGATTTCATAGCAGCTTCCTCTGTTGCTCCACTCATGTAGCTCATGACTGCACGTTTTGTTCGAGTATTGACCATAATAAACTCTACACAAGAATCATCGCTGCCCACACTGGTCATACCTGTAAAATAGCAACAATCCCCCTCCACATAAACTGGCAAAGTCAAATCTGTCTTTTCAATTTTGTCTTGATTGGCCCAGTTGAATGGTCCGCGAACTAAAGTCCCCCAATTGTTAATTTGATTTTCCACAAATTTTTGAGGTTGCACAATATCTACCCAGTCAGGAACTTCATTGCAAGCATACCACTCAATTTTACCAGTTTGAGCATCCACGACCACCACTCCTGTTGCCTCTGGACAGCCCCACAAAACAGTATTTTTGTATGTGGTAACTACCCAGTATGGCCGTCCACTATCATCAATCTCAAAAGTGTACTCTGTTAATCCTACAGATCTATACCCATTATTTCTAATATATCTCTTAAGATCATTTCCAAAAAAGGCAGAGGTTTGATATAGAATTTCTATTTTCTCTCCATCAATTTCGGTTACATAGTTAACTTTATTTGGATTGGAAGCAGATACTGTAATATATCCTGGAGTGGTACGGTATGTGTTCCACTTGAAAAATCCGCTATGCTCTAAAGGTGCTACAAAGATGACTTCACCATTCACTTCTTGGATAAATGGGGTTCCTAAATCAGCTCTGGAACCTAATGCAACATCTTCACCAATTTTTTTGTCCGCTTGTTTCTTAGCCAATGCTTCATCCACAATAGGAATTTGGGAGATATCGATTTGTTTAATCATTTCATCATATTCTACAACCTCTACCTCTCCTATTTGCTGATACATTTTTCCATGATGGAATATACTGCTACCTGCAAAACTCACAAGAAGCGTTGCAACAATTGCCAGCACTATTATTGTTACTGGCGGAGCCCATACAAAACGTTCTTCTCGCAAATTAGAAAACCACATGGTAATGTTAAGTGCCCCTACTGTCATGCATATGGCAATAAAGAAAAAACCCTCAAAATATGCCACCGAAAGCGGCGGAAGCCACAGTTGGTACATAATCCACATCAAAATTGCCGAAAGAGCAGAAATGGAGCTTTTAACTATTTTTGACATAATGTTCTCTCCTTACATAGTTGTAATGTTTTTTTGTGCTTTAGAGGAAACGGAACTTTACTCTCCTTTCGTATAGATTTATTGAAATCTGTACCTAGAAACACAGTTTCGTTTCTATTATATCATATTTTATTACTTATTTCAAACTATTCGTTTGTAGATTTAGGTTTTGCGTTGCCAATTCTAGTGTTTTTTCATAAACTTTGTATTCTTTCTGGTTCTTTATCACCAAATACCAAAGGTATCCCAAAATAATGAGGAATGCAATATTGTGAATATATAAAATTAAAATACTAGTTAATATAGTTAAAATAATGACTGTAATAAAAGAAATCAAATTGCTTTTTTGATAAGCTATTTTTCTTCCTCTAAAAATATGTACCACTTCTTTTAAAATCCTTCCTCCATCTAGTGGGTAAATAGGAAGTAAATTAAAGATTGCTAATAGTAAATTACTATAAATAATAGTTTCTTTTGGAATAATTAATTCTGTCTTCCATAATAAACAAACTAAAACAAGAAACAAATTTATCATTGGTCCTGCTAAATAAATCACTATTTTTTTCATACATAATTCATTTCCTTGTCTTTTTTTCTGATTGTAATCTTCTATATCAGTTTTAAAAGCAATTTGAAATCCCCAAGGTGTCATCTTCATATTTTTTGGTTTAAAACCTAATAACAGCCCAGCACACAAATGTCCTATTTCATGTAGAAATGCAAAAAACATAATGGTCGCATAGATTTCAATTTGTTTGGTTAAGAAAAAAAGAATTCCAAACAAGAAAATTCTCAAATCTATTTTAATACTCATATCATTTCCTCTTCCACTTAAAATTTTAAAACTAGCTGTGGATCAACCGTTCTATTGTTTCTTCGTATTTCAAAATGTAAATGTGGGCCTGTTGTTCTTCCAGTATTTCCTGAAAGTGCTATTTTTTGCCCCTTCTTAATTGTTGCTCCTTCTTTTACTACAATTTTACTACAATGTGCATAAATAGTAGTAACATCTTTATTGACAATTTTGACATGAGTTCCATATTCTCCCTCATCAGAAACTAAACTTACCTTTCCCTCCATTGCCGCATAAACTGTTGTACCTATACTAACACCTAAATCAATACCATAATGATTTTCAGATACAATTTTGGTTGCCTCTCTTTTTCCATAACGTGAAGTAACTGGTCCTTTTAAGGGAAGACCTAATTTAAAATTAGCTTTGATATAGTCTGCATCTTTTTGCATTTGTGTTTTACTACTTCCACTAGAAGATGTCGTTACTGTTGCTTCATTATTAGATGCTCCACCTATTCCAGTTTGATTGGTAGTATTTCCTTTTGCTTCATTGGTCACCTTATTTTCAGTTTCTTTATTCTCTGTCTTATTTTCTTTTTCAGTATTTTCTTCTTGTTTGTTCTCCTCTTGCTTATTTTCTCCTTCTGCATTTTGAGCTTGGTTATTACTATCTTGTGCATTCTCTACATTTTGGTTTTCTTGATTTTCTTCCTGGTTACTATCTTCTTTTAACCAACTACCTAAAAAATCTAGTTTGTCTTGATTATCCTGAAAAAACTGACCTACCTGTCCTGCCATTACTTCAAAGTTAATGTCTGTACTTAAAAATTCCTTTGTTTTATTCATTACATCTGCTGAAAAAATATAGTTTGCTTCTTTAATAAGCGAAAAAACTAAATAAATTAAAATACAAGTTAAAACTTGTATTGCCATTTTTTTGTAAAGAGAAATCTTTCTGCTTTCATTTCCTTCTTTTACTTGGCTACTAGACATTCTAACAGAATGATTATTTTCTCTTCTTCTGTAATAGATTTCCTCTGCTCGTCTAATTCTTTCTTCTGGAGATATTGTTTTTTCCACAAAAATACACCTCTTCCTTTGTAGTATCTTGGTTCATGTATATGTCAGGATGAGGTGTATTATTCTTAAATTTAAAGAGCAAATAATAAAATAATATTGGCAACCAGCCCTATTGCTAGAGCACAGCTTATTTTCTTTAATAATTGATATTTTTTCTTTAACTTCTTGTAAGGAAAATCTTCATTTTTATGATTATTTTCCACTTTCGAAATATAGTCTGCAATTAGCATTTGAGCTTCATTCACAATATAGTTTTTTGAATCTTTTTCTGTTTTAGAAGTTGTTTTTCCATTCTGTTTTTTCGCTTCTACATCTATTAGCTCTGGCTTTTTTAATTTTTGATTTTCCTTCAAAAATACAATTGCTTCTTCTACCAAATTAGAAGGCAAGTCCTTTAATATCACAATATTTTTCATTCCACCTGTATTCATTTTCCCTATTTCCTTTCTTACTGTTTCTATTTACTTCTATTTTTTCCATTTTTAGTTATTTTTATACAAGTGGAAATAAAAAAATTAAATTAATCCTTTCATTACTTCTACAATTTGATTAGCTAATTTTTGTGCTAGTTGATTTATTTGACAAGTTGTTCTTTCTTTTTGGAGTGACTCTGTTTTTTTCCCTACAATTGTTTTTATGTTCCAATGTGCAGGAAAATAAAAGCTTTTTTCAAAAGCCTTCCCTATTTCTATGCCTCCTCTATTCATATAAGTATTTCCTATCTGTTCTTCTTCTCCTAAAGCAGAGTCTATCACAATTAATCTGCTTTTTTTTGTTTTGAGATAATCTACAAAAATAGGAGCATTTTGAAAATGAATAGGACATTTCATAGTCCCTAATACTTTTACTTTAGAAATGGTTTTAAATTTTTCTTCTAAAAATTCTCCTACTCTTGGTCCAAAAGAATCTTCTACTAGCTGATTCGTCCCAATACAAACAAATATATATTCTTCCATTTTGTCATTCTCCTTATCTTTATCCTATTAATCTTTGTCTAGAGAAATGACAATTTTAATTTCTTTATCTTTTTGATACTTTTTTATGATATCTTCTGAAAATCCTGCTACTTCATTAGAAAGGATAATAGTATCATAATTTTGTCCAATTAATTTTTTTATCGTATTATCAGTCTGTTCTAAATCTTGCAATTTAAAAACATCAAAGCCTAAAGCTTCTGGCAAGCGAAAACTTCTGTCATCTTTCTCATATTTAATCCAAGACATTTTCATTTTTATCACCATTACTTATTCTTTGATGTTCTTGTTAAATTATTCTATTTTTTTAAATATTCTTTGTATAAACTTTACATTATCTGTTAAGTCTTGTTCCATTTCTTCTAAGCTAAATATTTTAAAAGCTTTACTTTCTTGTTGTAGCTTTGTTAGAATCTCTTGAAAATACTGATTTATTCCATCTATATCTACTTTTTCAATATGAATTTCATTTAATTTTTGTGCTTCATTCACTAAATCTTCTTGAAACTTGGGAATTTCCACTAAATTGTTATGATATAAATAATAGGAAAGACTATTAAAGTTACCAACCTTTGTTTGACGCAATATTTCACTTTCTCCAAAAATCATATTCTCTTTTCCTTGCAAGCCTATCATCTTACCATTTTCATAAATTCCTTTTTTAATATAGGTTTGATAATTCCAATAAAAATCAGTTGCCAAATGTGCTAAATAACCTAGCACAACGGGGTCTTGCATATTTCCTTCATAATTTTGTATAAAAGTCTCATAGTCTGGAAATTCTCTTGTTTTTCCATCAAAAGTTTCCATTTTTCCATAATGGGTAATACTATATGGGATTTTCTTTGAAATAGGATTAATCAAATATCCTACATTGACATCCGGTAAAAGATTTCCTAGTAGAAAACGTTGGTAGTCTTCTTTTGGCATATTTTTTGCTAACTCTTTTGCTACTTTCAAATGAATTGCCCATGATGGCATGACTTGTTTCACCTTCTTTTCATTTCTTTTAAGATTTGTTTTGTTTCTTTATCAATTTGATAAGACTCTATCATTTTTTGTAATGCTTTATTATATGTAAAATTATCTAAATGGTTATTTTGAAGTAACTTCATTGTCTTTTGGGGAAATTTTACATAAGCCATAGAAATAGCCCATGCTACTCCCATTTTAACATAATACCCTTCATTTTGAATACTATCATATATGGCTAGAACTTGGTCAATATATTCTTCTGTTAAATAGTAGTCCATAAGCATAATAATCGCAAAACGTAATTCAAATTCTCGACTAGAAGAAAGATATTTTTGAATATACTCCCACATTTCTTCTAGATATTGGTTTGTAAATTTATATGTTGAAGTACAGCAATCACAAACTGCCCAATTATCAACGATTGGTACAAATTTATCTAAATAAGCTAACTTTTCTTCTAGTTCTGCTTTCATATATCCAATTACAAAACCTTGTAGCATTCTTTCTTCATAGTATTCTTTTGGAGCCTTCTCTAAAAATTCCTGTGGATTTTCCTTAGCAATTTGTTTTGCCAACTTTCTTAAATTTGGAATACGAACTCCAATAATATCATTTACATTTGGACATAACTTACTATGAAATTCTTGATATTTTTTATCTTGTAATTCAAATAATTTTTCTCTAATCTGTTCCATGTTTTACTCCTGTGGTGGATTTAAGATAGCTTGTATTTCTTCATCTTGTTTTAATTCTTCTGAATCAATATATTCTTTAGCCCTTTTATCTTGTTTTATGGCTGCAAGTACTACTTCTTTATCGTTTCTTAAACGTCTACTGGCATATTTCAATATCAACCCTTTGTTTGTTACAGCCTGCAAAACTACATCTTTATCATCTCTTAACTCTTTTGAAGAATAGTATAAAATTTGTCCATCTACTTTGACACCTGCTAGTATTAAATCTTTATCTCCTCTTAATTTGTCACTAGCATAACAAGCTGTCCATCCAATCTTTGATACAGAATTATATACAATTTCTCTATCATCCTTTAACCTTGGACTAACAAATTCTAATGCAATTGGATTTTGCTCCACCGCTGCCATGGCAACTTCTTCATCATCTTTAAATTCTTCTGAAGCAAAGTCTAATAGTTTCCCATTTTGTTTAACTGCATTTAATACATATTCACGATTATTTGCTTGCTCAAAATCAAATTCTTCCATTTCCACTCCTATGAATAAAATGATGCTTCATTTTTTTAAGCATCATTTTATTTTTATTGATTTGTCATATAATACCATGTTATTAATCCTACAATAAGAAGTACTGTAATAATAACGATGACCATAACAGTTACTTGCCTTCTCATATCTTTTGGCTGTTGCTCTGATGCCATATTTTGCAATTTATTACTAATGTCATTAACATAGTCTGTTGGAGCAGTATTGACACCTTGTTGTTGCATATTGCTTTCTCCTCTATTTGTATTCTCTACATAATTTTGTACTGTTCCGTCATCATCAGTAACCTCTTGATTAGTTGCTAACACTCTACCTGTTAAGCCTAGCATCAATGCAAGCATAATTAATATAATAGATGATACAATTTGCTTTCTCATAACTTTATCCTTTCTCATATAATCTTCTATATTCATTTTACACAAGAACAGATGAAAAGTAAAGGTTTTACCTAAATAAAATTCATAAGCCATTTATCAGTCCTGCTAATAGAAGCTATCTCTACACACTCTTTTGTAGTATGTGCACCTTGAATTTTAGGAGAAATAATAGCAATTTGAAGATCTGGTATTTTTTGTTTAAAGAATCCTACTTCTACTGTAATATGAACAGATTTTAGTTCTGGTAATTTATGAAATTCTTCTATAGGATGGGCCTTTAACAATTCTTGAATAAATAAACTATTTGGGTCAGACTCAAATCCTGGTTGAGAACCTATAATAGTAAAGTCTAGTTGATATTTCTCACTATAATTTTTAAGCAAATTCAAGCATTCCTGTTCTTCTATTTTCTTAGAACTTCTCATTCCCACCTTTAATTCTCGTAAATTTACAACTCCTAGATTAACAGATGTGGTCACTTCTTGATTATCATTTCTTCTAAACACTCCATGTGGAAATTGTATTATTTTTTGTAAAAATTCCTGTGATTGCTTCGTATTAAGTACTTTTTCTATTCTTTCAGGCACCACCGCAATTTCAATTTCAGGGTAATTTTCCCTTAACTCTCTCTGGGCATTTTGACATAATTTTTCCATTTCTTCTTCTGTTAAATTAGTCATGATTTTTGCTTTAGCTTGTGAAGGAATTACATTAAACTTTGTTCCTCCCACAAAATCTCCTATTTCTACATCTTTTATTTTCTCTAATATTTTTGCCATTTCTATATTACTATTTCCACGTTTTTTGTCAATCTCAAACCCAGAATGTCCACCTTCCATTCCACTTAAAATAATCTCATATGCGTTTTGGTTTTTAGGCTTACTAAATTCATTTTTTAGTTTTAAGATAATATCATAAAAACATGCACTTTCAATTAAAATAACATTTTCTTCAAAACCATCTAAATTTAGTAATTTCTTCCCCTCTAATTTACTAGTATCAAAATTCATTGCTCCTATCATAGAAGTCTCTTCTGTTACTGTGAAAACCGCCTCTACATTACAAGGAATATCACTATCTAAAATAGCCAATATCTGTGCTACCCCTATTCCATTATCCGCACCTAAGGTTGTCCCTTTTGCTCTTAAATATCCATTTTCTTCTATGACTTCAATAGCATCTTTTTCAAAGTCAAATTCTTTTTCCTCTTCTTTTTCGCACACCATATCAGTATGTGCTTGCAAAATAATTGACTCTTTGTTTGCAGTTTTTTTCTTGATTAGCACATTATGGTATTGGTCACATTCATAAAACAATTTTCTCTCTTTAGCAAATTGGCATAGATATTCTGCAATTTGCTTTTCATTGCCTGACTCTCTTGGTATTTTCGCAATTTCTTTAAAGAATTGTATTGTATTTAATTTCATATTTATCTTTCGTCCTCCTCTATCTCTTTTATTAAGTCTGGCATTGGACCTACGAAGCTACTAACATCTCCTCTCGGAATCCTTTTCTTTCCAATATTTTGCGTTCCATTTCGTTCCAATTTCATATCTTCTAAATGAATTTCTAAATTGTCTATATGAATATAACTAACTGTTCCTGTTCCTTCATCTTCCATTTGTGTCACCATACACGTTTCATCTTGTTTAATCTTTTCTAAAATAGTATCTAATAACTCTTCATATTGCTGATAACTTGGTGTATCTCTTTTAGTATTATATGAAAAAACTTGGCATTCCCTCTCATCTTCTTCTATTTTTCGTGGCATTGGTGGAATTTTAATAACATACGTTGGTGCTTCTATTATGAACTGAACCCAAAATATTAGACAAAAAATGTTTAATATGGAGGGTTCATTTTTTTATGAGTAAATATTCATTTGAATTTAAATTAGAAGTAGTTATGTTTTGTATGGAAGGAAATTATGGATATCGATATACTGCTAAACATTTCAACATTCCAGCAGTTTCTGATGTAAGAAAATGGGTTAGAAAATATAAAGAGCATGGAATGAACGGATTATTAAAAAACTCAAATATATCTTATGATGGAGTTTTTAAGCAAAATGTGGTAGAATATATGCATGCTAATCATTTGTCTTTACAAGAAACAGCATATCACTTCAACTTAGCGAATAATAGTATTGTTAGCAAATGGGAACGCATATATTATGAGAAAGGACCTCAGGCTCTTTACGAAAAGCGACGAGGGCGAAGTAAAAATATGAGCTCTAAACCAAGAAAAAAGAAATCACCTGAAGATACTGAAAAAGATTTAATTGCAGAAGTACAACAACTAAGAATGGAGAACGAATACTTAAAAAAATTAAATGCCTTAGTTCAGGAAAGAATAAAGCGAGAGAACAAGAAAAAGTAGAAGTCGTTACAGAATTAAGGCAAAAATATAAACTAACGGCTTTATTGAAATTAGCAGAAATGCCAAGAAGTACATATTATTACTACCTTAAGCAGTTATGTAGAGAAGATAAATATAAAAAAGTAAAAGAAGAAATAACTTTAATTTATCATGAAAACAAAGGGCGATATGGATATAGAAGAATAACTATGGAGCTTCATAATAGAGGTTTTACAATTAATCATAAAACCGTTTTAAAGCTTATGAAACAATTAGGATTGCAATGTTTTGTGAGAATAAAGAAATATAAATCATATAAAGGAAAAGTTGGAAAGACATGTGATAATCTTTTAAAACGTAATTTTAAAGCTGATAAACCAAATCAAAAATGGGTTACAGATGTAACAGAGTTTTCACTGTTTGGAACAAAATTGTATTTATCCCCAATTATTGATTTGTTTAATGGAGAAGTTGTAAGTTATAATATTTCTGAAAGACCTGTACTTAATCAAATAATGGATATGCTTGAAAAGGCTTTTAGCAAAATACCAGATAATACCAATTTGGTACTACATTCAGATCAAGGTTGGCAATATCAAATGCAGCAATATCAATATACTTTAAAGAAAAAAGGTATTAAGCAAAGTATGTCCAGGAAAGGTAACTGTTTAGACAATTCATGTGCTGAGAACTTTTTTGGATTGTTAAAATCTGAATTACTGTATTTGCAAAAATTTGAGTCAATAGAACATTTTAAAAGAGAATTAATTGAATATATAGACTATTATAATAATAGGAGAATTAAAGCTAAGTTAAAAGGAATGAGCCCTGTAAACTACAGAACTCATTTTGCTAAAATTGCTTAATTATCCAAAAAGTGTCTAACTTTTTGGGTCCACTTCAATTAAGTGGTGTTCTTCATCCCTTACAGTATAAATTCCATCTAAAATTGCAGGTAACTTTTGATTTGCTCCCAAATATCCACCTGCTGATATTTTTTCATTTCCATTGGTTAATGCATATAAGCTCGGTAAATTAGTACAGTCAATGACTACATTTAATTCTACGTTCTCCTCAGGATGTTGACTAGCATATTCCTGCAACCCTAATATAGATGAAGCATATAAATTGCTACCTAATCCCTTATTTAACATATTCTCTCTTTGTTTTACAATAACTCCTGTAATAGAAAAGAATTTTGCATCTGGCTTTGGATAATATGGATCTGTTTCTTTTTCTGAAGTGTTTTCATGATATTTAATTGTAACAACTCCTTCCAACTCTCCACTTTGTATATCAAAAGCACCTAGCACTGGATAACATCTTAAGTTATATAGCATTTGATGGATATCTGGAATATGAATATATTCTTCGTTTCCTTGATATTCATCATACAGCTGGGCTGCTTGTCTTACTAAGTCAGTTCTTAAAGTTACTTCTGGATATTTTTCTTCTAAAAGTTGTAATACACTAAATCTAATATGCCTGTTTCCAGTTTGCATATGATAATCTCTTGTCATTAGTTCACAAGCTTGTTGTAATTTTCCCAATAATTCTCTCTTCATAATTGTCATTCCCCTTTTATTTGATATACATCAAAAAAGGGTTGCAAAGTTACCTTCGCAAACCCATAAAAAATCTATCAATCATTTCTTATTTGTTTGAAAGCACCCCACAATTATTTTTTTGTGACAGTCTAATACATATTTTGCATTAGCCCAACTGAAAAGTTAGAGATTTCGCTTTTCAATTTCGGCAATTTTCCCTTTCTCACTTTTGCAATTATCTGCTAACAAAAGTAATACTCTTAAAAATTGCAACCTCTTTCAATATACATTGTTTCTTATTGTAACATAATTTATATATTCTGTCAATCAATTGATTCTTTTGAATCTGTGACCTTAATTTTTATTTTAAATTCCACTTTCAAGTTAGGTGGATTTTAATTTTGTA
>CANDRW010000044.1 GCA_947388675.1 uncultured Clostridium sp.
ATCTTGGATTGACTGTTCAAATTATAAAATGTGCATTTAACTTTTAATTCAACGCCTTATAATTTCTTGAACGAATTTTGTAAAAAAACTTGTATTTTTTCATATTCTATGTTAATATAGTAAATAGTCAATTTAAGATTTCACATAGGAGGTGCAGTTCAATGGCAAAATGTGATATTTGTGGAAAAACATTATCTCATGGAAATAAAATTAGTATTGCTCGTTCTCATGTTAGTAGAAGAGCTACTAGAACATTTAAGCCAAATCTAAGAAGAGTAAAAGCAGTTATTAATGGTCAACCAAAAACAATTCATGCTTGTTCAAAATGTTTACGTTCTGGAAAAGTTGCTAGAGCTTAATTGTTACTATGAGTAATTTAAGATAAGAAAATAAAACGAGACTATTTCTAAAATAGCCTCTTTTCTTGTTATATTAACCATACATACACCTATGTACTATTTTTCTTTAATTCCAAATAAGAGCTTTACAATTCCCCTTAAACACTTTGGAACTTTTTTCACAACGATTGTCATCCTATTCACTCTCCTTTTTTCCAAAATACCTTTATGCTTACTTTATCATTTGCAAGATAACCACGCAAGACCAACAATTACAACAGCAATTCCTATAGCAAACAGCCAACCTGATATAGGAAGCAATAAAACAAGTAAAATACCAAGCCCTAATCCTATTAAACATACCCCTAGGGTCTTTTTTAAAGCACATAACATATCTATTTTATCCTCCTATCCCTTTTCTCTATATTATATTCCCCTTTTCTTTTATCGGTTACCTATTTATGTTCTCTATTTACTTTTTCCCTATCAACATGTTATACTATTATCAAAATAACACTAAAATCGGAGAGGTATGAACTAATATGAAAAAAGAAAAAGTAATTGAAATTTTTGAAATATTAAAAAAGGAATATCCAGATGCCAAATGTAGTTTAGATTTCAACAGCCCCTTTGAAATGATGGTTGCTGTTATGCTTTCAGCCCAATGTACAGATGAAAGGGTAAACATTGTAACCAAAACATTTTTTCCAAAATATCATACTCCACAAGACTTTGCTGATATGCCATTAGAACAAATTGAAGGTTTTATTCACTCTTGTGGTTTTTATCGTAATAAAGCAAAAAACATGAAACTTGCTTCACAAAAAATCTTAAAAGATTTTCATGGTGAAGTTCCTCAAACTATGGATGAATTAATGTCTATTCCAGGTGTTGGTCGAAAAAGTGCAAATGTTATTATGTTAGAAGCATTTAATAATCCACAAGGAATTGCAGTGGATACTCATGCTAAAAGAATTTCTAATCGTATTGGTTTTTCTAAACAAAGTGAACCTGAAAAAATTGAACAAGATTTATTAAAGCTAATTCCAAAAGAATATTGGAAAGATGCTAATCATATTTTAATTTGGCATGGTAGAAATATATGTAAATCGCAAAATCCACAATGTGAAAAATGTCCACTTCATCATTTATGTCAAAATCCTGTAAAATAGTTTGCTATTTTGATACATCATTTTTTTCTAAAAAATGGTGTATATTTTTGTCTTTTTTTCTTATACTAATATTGGAGGGTGATGATTTTGACTAATATTAATTGTTCTGAGAATTGTAAATATCAAAAAGATGGTAACTGTTCTTTTGAGAATATTAATCAAAAGAAGATGACATCTCATACTGATTGTGCTTATTTCACTCCTAAAAACACTTTAGATAGTCCTTGCTTACAAACAAAATAACACTTTTCTATTTGACTTCCTTATATTTTTGGTATATAGTAATCAAGAAAAATACAAGGAGGTTTTTTATTATGAAATCAATTTATAAATTTATATTTTTTATCCTTATTTTTTCTTTGCTTCTTTCTCCCCTTTGTATCGCTAGCAGTGAGCCTACCACAAACGCTGATAACGAAACAATAAAAGTATTTAACACTGACCTTTATCTTGGTGGACAAGATATTGTAGTAAACGATGCTGTAAATGGCAATGTTTTTGCCTCAGGTTCTACTGTTACCATTAAGGGG
The DNA here is from genome assembly GCA_947388675.1 of uncultured Clostridium sp. GTDB lineage: Bacteria > Bacillota > Clostridia > TANB77 > CAG-508 > CAG-273. The sequence goes on from CANDRW010000044.1 coordinate 2,041, forward strand.
GAAATTCTAGGAGATATTTTTGTTATAGCCAAATCTTTAACCATTGATGAAACTGCTACTATTCATGGAAATGTTTTTGCTTTTGCTAATGATATAACTATAAAGGGAAAAGTAAATTATGATGTTTATTTTCTAGGGCAAGACTTTGAGTTAGCAGATTCTGGTTATATCAACCGTGATATTAGAATTTTTGCAGCTAATATAAAGTTATATGGCTCTATTAAAAAAGATGCTTTTCTTTTCGTTGATAGTGTCTTAATGGCTGAGAACGCCGAAGATATTATTGGTGGCAATTTATATTATACCAGTACCCAGGAATCTACTTTCCCTGAAAAGGCCATCATAGGAAGTGTAAAATTCACACAATACCAAGGTCGTACTACTACAACAGGTGAAATCATTGCAAAATATGTAAAACAATTTATTTCTAATATCTCACTTGCTCTTGTCATCATTTTATTTGCTGTTTTCTTAGCACCTAAATTTACCGAAAAAGTAAATTATGCTTTAATGAAAAGACCATTTGTAAGTGCAGGTATTGGTATTTTAGCAATTGTATTCCTTCCTGTTCTTGCCTTTTTCTTACTTTTCACCGGATACTTAACAGCTCTAGCACTTGTTATCGCTGTGCTATACGGATTAATCTTAGCAGCTAGCCTTGCTATCTTTAGTTTAGCACTTGCAAAATCTTTTGCAGATAAGTGGAATATTACTTCAAAAGGTAAACTCATTTTAATAGCTTTCCTATGTTCTATTATATTGTGGATAGTTAAACTCCTCACTACTCTTGGTACATATGTCTCATTATTTATCGCTGTAGTGGGATTAGGAATGTTTTTAACTTCATTTATAAAAGTGAAAGAAAAGAATTAAGCTTTTGATTATATTATTGAAGAATCCTAATATGATAACAAAACATATCATATTAGGATAATCTATTTTAACTTTTTAAAAGCACATCATATACTTCTCTTATTATTTCATATCGTTGTGTTATTATGTCTTTATAAAACTCTTTTCTAATTTTTGACATACATTCTATGCTATCAATAAACTTATTAATTTCATCTATGTTAATATTCAAAAATATCCTTTTTACTGCTTGATTGCATTCTTCATTTTTCATTTGTTTAATGTATGTCATATAATTAATCTTTTTCCCATTTTCCTTTAAACAAGAATAACAATTTATTGCTAAGTTCTTTAACTCTACTAGATTTATTTTCTCAATTTCTTCATCTTCAAGCATCGGATTTAATGCTGAGCCACAATCATAGATTGGAGAAAATTCTACTTTACCAGTGTCTTTATTTAATAAAAATCCCCAATTTCCATTATGCCTATCGGTGTTCCCTATTAGACTATCTATCAAAAACATCTCCCAAAATTTTTCCTTTGTTTCTGATACATCTATCATTTTACAGGCTTCTATTACTTCCATAACATCATCTAAATCTGTTTCTATTTTCTTATCAGGATTAGTACTTAAGGCTAAATTCTCAAATTCATATAATATATGATTGTAATTTGTAAAATCTTCGCATGCACATACTACCTTCTCTTTTCCGTTATATTCATACTTTCCTAATAGCGTATTTTGTGTCTTAAAACCTACTATTTTAAATATATTACTTCCTACATATTCTGAAAATGCATTATTAATATAAGATATATTTTTGTTTTTTTCTCTAACTGGATCTGGAAATTTTACCAGATATTTTTTGTTATCATATATCAAAGTTTTCTTCTTTTCTGAACCTTTATATGTATTAAATTCTTCTATGGCATTAGTAAAGTCAATCATCGTTGTATTCCCCCTTTCATTTTCTTCACCACATCTGCATAATTTTCTGAATTTGTAATAGCACTACCTGCAACGACAATATCTGCTCCTGCTTCCTTCACATAAGCCACAGTTTCTAAATTAATTCCACCATCAGCTTCAATATCTACTTCTATTTGTTTCTCTTGTACATACTTTTTTAATGCTCGTATCTTTTCTACTGTCTTCGGAATTAATTCTTGCCCACCTTTTCCTGGTTCTACTGTCATTACCAATACCAAATGAACAAATGGCAAGAATTCTGCTACTTCCTCAATTTTTGTGTCTGGTTTTACAGAAATTCCAACTCTCACATTATTCTCTTTAATCAATTTTATCCATTCCATTGCTTGTACTTTGTCTTTTGCCGCTTCTAAATGGAAGGTTATTATATTAGGTTCGAATACTAAGAAACTAGAAATATAACTTGGTACATCTTTTACCATCAAATGAACATCTAAGGGTAAATTAGAAATACTACTTAAATATTCACAATATTCTGTCATTCTACTCACTGTATCATTTTCTACAAACTCCCCATCCATGACATCAATATGAAAATAGTCTATTTTTGCTGTTTCTAAATTATATAATGTTTGAATTGTATTTTCACTCTTTAAGCTTAAAAGTGATGCTGAAATTTCTACCATATTTCTTCCTCCATTTTATTATAAATTTTATTTTTACAATTACCCCTTTAGCAATTACAAAAGTGTAGCCTGCGCAAGGTGAGGCTTTAGCCGAACGCCTGTCGCATCCATCCTATATTTGCGCCAAAAATCGAAGTATTCGATTTTTTTGTGCATTTGATGGTATGCGTCCGCAAAGGCAAACGTTGTAATTGCTAAAGGGGTAATCGTTTCAATTAAAATTTCTCTTATAAAAATTAATCAATTACTAATGTTGGATTCTCTACTGATAAATCAAACTGTACTTCTTTTTTCTTTATCTCATCTACAAATATTTTTACTGTAACAGTTCCCTTACCTGAAGCTGTTGCTGTAATATCGGTACTATCTTTACGTACAGTGTCTCTATATACATTATCTTCTCCAACTTGAATTCTTAAATTCACTGCACTATTTATTTCTGCACCTGTTTCTGGGTCTGTATCAATGCTACTGTCTGCACCTAATAATGATTTTAAGTTTAATTTGATTGTTCCTGACTTAATCGCTTCAATACGATTTACTGTAATTGTTATCTTTGTTCCTTCATCAACACTTTCTCCTGCGTCAATGCTTTGCTTTAAAACTTTTCCATTTACTTTAGTTGTATCTTCTTCGTATACTACCGTTACTTCTAAATCAGATAATTTCTTTTTAGCATTACTTTCCGTTTCTCCAATGACATATGGAACATTTATCTTTTTAATCCCTGTTCCAATGCTAACATAAACTTTTACTTTATCACCTGTTTTTAGTTCTTCCCCTTCTTCTGGGTCTTGTTTCGTAACATAGTCTTTTTCAACCGTTTTGCTGGTTTCTTCTATTTTTTCTACTTCTAGCTCTAATCCTTCTAGTAGTTCTTTTGCTTCATCAAATTTCATGCCTACTACTTTTTTCATTTCCACTTTTTCTACACCTAGACTAACAATAAACTTGATAGTAGAATTCTCGTCTACTGTTTTTCCTTCTACATATGGTGGCTCTTGTGAAATAATCTTTCCTTCTTCTACTTCCTTATCATGTACTTCTTCTATTTCAATGGTAACTTTATCATTTTTATATGCTGCTTTTGCCTCATCTACCGTCATATTTTTAACATCTTTTAATGCCACTTGTGGTGTTTTTCCACCATCTAATACTAATTTTGTAACTCCATATCCAATTAGTGGAATTAAGACAATAATTGCTAGTGCAATCACTGTAATCCATACTTTTTTTGCTGTCGGATGTTCTTCAAAATATTTTGCTAATCCTTTTTTCTTTTTATCACTACTTTTTCTCGTCTTTCCTTCCTCCATTTCTTCATTTAAACTAGGTATTCTTTGTGTATATTGCATTGTTTCGCTATTTCTTTTTACAAAATTTCCTTCTGGGTCTTTTAATGACATACTTAAGTCTTTTAACATTTCTGTTGCAGATTGATATCTTAAACTAATATCTTTTTCCATTGCTTTCATAATAATCTTGTTAATCGCTAAAGGAATAGATGGATTTAGTTTGATTGGCTCTACTGGTTTTTCTTGCATATGTTTTAATGCAATCGATACTGGTGTATCTGCATCAAATGGAACTCTTCCTGTTAACATTTCATACATTACAACACCTAATGAGTAGATGTCTGATTTTGCATCTGTATATCCCCCACGTGCATGTTCTGGTGAGAAATAGTGGACTGAGCCAATTGTTGTACCAAATGCTGTAATAGTTGAATTAGAAACTGCTTTTGCAATTCCAAAGTCTGTTACTTTTGCAATTCCATCTTCTGTAATAATGATATTATGTGGTTTGATATCTCTATGTACAATGTTATTTCTGTGTGCCATCTCTAAAGCAGATGCTACCTGTATTGCAATATTAACAGACCATTTCCAAGGAAGTACACCATCTTCATTAATAATTTCTTTTAACGTCTTTCCTTGTACTAGCTCCATTACAATATAGTAGATATTTTCTTCTTGCCCTACATCATAAATAGATACAATATTTGGATGAGTTAAGCTTGCTGCTGATTGTGCTTCTGAGTTAAATCTTTTTATAAATTCTTCATCTGTTGTAAATTCATCTCTTAAGACTTTCACAGCAACATAACGTTTTAAGATATTACATCTTGCTTTATATACGGTTGCCATACCGCCTTCTCCAATTTTTTCTAGAATTTCATAACGGTTTCCTATTACTTTACCAACTAAATTCATCTGTTATTCTCTCCCCTATTTTATTATTACCACTGTGATATTGTCATACCCACCAGCTGCATTTGCTAACTCTACTAATACTTGAGCAGCTGTTTCTGGATTTTCTCTTACCACTCGATAAATTTCTTTTTCTTCTACCATATTGGTTAGTCCATCTGAACACATTAACAAAATATCACCAGTTTCAATATTTCTTGCTCTTAAATCTGGCTCTACCATAGCTGTACATCCAAGTGCTTTTAATAGCATATTCTTTTTAGGATGGTGCTCAGCTTCTTCTCTTGTAATTTTGCCGTCTTCTACTAATTGTTGTACATAACTGTGATCTTTGGTTAGCTTACGAATAATCTCTCCTCTAATACGATAAATTCTGCTATCACCAACGTGTCCCACATACACTTTATTATTATATATGAAGCAAATGTCTAAAGTAGTACCCATTCCTTCTAAATTTGGTTCTTGTTTTGATTTTTCAAAAACCACCATATTGGCATACTCTATTGCATTTTTTATTAGTTCTAAAATTGCTTCTTTATTGTGTTCTATCTTATCAAAATTATTTTCTATATAACTTTTTGCAGAAGCAGTTGCTAAGCTACTTGCTATTTCTCCTCCGTTATATCCTCCCATTCCATCTGCTAGAATAAAGAGTTGCAACCTATCTTCTGGTTTTGGAATAGAATAATAATCTTGATTTATTTCTCTTGCTTTGCCAATGTCTGAACTAGCAAAACCTACCATATATCTTTTCCTCCCATTATTTTAAATTCTTTCTTCTTAGCTGACCACAAGCAGCATCAATGTCACTTCCTAATTCTCTTCTAATTGTTGCTACTATTCCATGGTCATTTAAATAGTCTCTAAATTTTATAATATTTTCATTACTACTTTTTACGAATTTTCCATTTTCAATTTTGTTAATTGGAATAAGATTAACATGACAAATCATTCCTTTTAATAATTGTACTAAAGCTTTTGCATCTTCTAAATTATCGTTATTATCTTTTGCTAATGCATACTCAAAAGAAATACGTTTATTGGTTTTAGCAATATAGTCTTTGCATGCTTGCATTAGTTCTTTTAATGGATATAGGTTGTTTACTGGCATCATTTGACTTCTCTTTTCATCTGTTGTTGCATGTAATGAAATAGATAGTGTGCATTGTAATTCTTCATTTGCAAAATCATAGATACGAGGAACTAAACCTGATGTTGAAACACTAATATGTCTTGCTCCAATATTGAATCCTTTTTGGTTATTGATAATACGAATTGCATGCATCACATTATCATAATTGTCAAAAGGTTCTCCTATTCCCATAAATACAATATTAGAAATATGCTCTCCAATATCTTGTTCCACTGCCAAGATTTGCTCTACTATTTCTCCTGAGGTTAAATTTCTGACAAAAGCAATTCCTGTTGATGCACAAAATTTACATCCCATTTTACAACCAATTTGAGAAGATACACAAATGGTTTTGCCATGATGATATTCCATAAGTACTGTTTCAATTGCATTGCCATCTAATATGTCAAATAAGTATTTTTTTGTACCATCTAAAGATTCTTGTTTTCTTAAGATTTCAAAATTGCACATTGTATAATTCTGTTTTAACTTTTCTCTCAATTCTAAAGAAATATTAGTCATTTCATCAAATGTTTTTACTTTTTCAATATAGAGCCAATTAAAAATTTGCTCTGCTCTATATGGCTTTTCTCCTAAAGAAATAAGTTCTTGTTTTAATTCGTCTAAGTTGTAGTCTTTAATATTTTGCATAGTAAATTTATTTTCTCCTTTTTTCTATATTCTAGGAGATTACACATGTAGTGTGTAATCGACATAGAAGATAGTTATGCGGATGTTACAAAATCCTAAAATCTCTACTTTTTTGGATTTTGTTAATACGTTTTCTCAAAATAGTTATACCACAAGTTGCTATTTTTAGCAAGTAAATTAAGAATATATCTATAAATAGATATATTCTTAATACTTTTCTATATCAGTAGATTAAACTCAATCTGCTTCTTCCATAATTTCATCTTTTGTTAGTCCTGTTGCTTTCATAATAACTTCTAGTGAAATTCCTTCTTGTAATAATTTTTTAGCTGTTTCTATTTTTCCTTCCTTTTTGCCTTCTATTTTACCTTTCTCTTTTCCATCTCTTTCTGCTTCGTACACCAATTGTTCCTGGTCTCTTTTGGCTAAATCAGCCTTTAGAGCCATTCTCCTTAATAAATCATCTTGACTAATCTTATCTAATTCTTCTTTTGCTTCTTTAATTTCTGCGTTTTCTTCCATAATTTGGTCTACCTCCTTATTCTCAGGATTATCTAAAAACATCATCCATTGTAGCATTCCATCTTGTTTATTTTCTTGATACTCCTTTATTGCTCTTGGTAGTTCAATTATACTTATTTCACAAAAACTTGTCAAGATTACATCTTTGTACTTTTCTTCTCTTAATTGCCATTTTGTGTGTGCTTTATGTATTCCTCTAAATTGTTTTATTTCATCATCTACTATAATAATACTAATTGTTTTTCTAAGCCCTTGATATTTTTCTCCTATTTTCAAATTGGCAACATACATTTTGGCCCAATAGTATAAAAAACGCTCTATCATCTTGTCATGAGTAGATAATTGCAATTCGATATCACATTCTATGTTATCATTAATAATTGCTCTTAAATCTACCCTTCCATTTTTATCATCCTTATTTTCATTGAATAAGTCTTTGCCCTTATCTAAATCTAACTTATGTATTTTAATCTTCAAAATATTTTCTAGCATTGCTTTTGTGATATTTTCTCTTCCTCTTCCAAACAAGGCTTGAAATACTACATCGTTTTTTACTTGTAGCATTCCTTTTTTCTCACTTTTTTGTAACATATATTACCTCCAAATAATACAAAATTTTATATTGATAGGCAAAAGGCTTTATAACTAATACATATCTTTCATTTGGGTAAACTTTCAGAATTGATATGATATAAAAATCCTTTGAAAATAAAACTTTATGGCTTATAAACATATTAAGATAAAAATCATGTCGCCTTTCGGCTAAGAATATAATATTGTTATTCTAAATCACTTTTTCTTAGTTTGCAAGAAAAATCGTATGACAAATTTCGACATATATGCTATACGACAAAGAAAAAACTAGAGGAGTTAACTCCTCTAGTCCTACTATTTACTAAGCATTTTTACTAATGCTTGTTCAATATTAGAAAATCTCTTTTCAAACACAATGTTGGTCATATCTGCAATTTCTTCAAATTCTCTTAATTTGTCTAGTTTCCTCATAGTCACTTTGTGATGTCTTTCCATTTCTTGCTTTGCATTTGCTTGTTCATTTCTTACTTCATTTAATAGTTCTTTTACTTCTTCAATTAATTCTTCTAGGGTCTGTTTTTCGTCTACTTTTTTAGACATATTACCACCTCTTTCGTAAATAAAATATTAACTCTACTTTTCCATTGTACTACTATAGTAAATATAAGTCAATACATTTTACGAATTTTTGTTTCACACTAAAATAATTCTATAGCATCTTATTCTTCTTCTATAATTTTAATATGAACATCCTCTAATTGTTTTTGACTTACTTTGCTTGGAGCCCTCATTAATAAATCTCTTGCCTTTTTATTTTTAGGGAATGCAATTACTTCACGAATGTTCTTACTATCTGCTACTAGCATTACCATTCTATCTAATCCTGGTGCTGCTCCGCTATGAGGTGGTGTTCCATATTGGAAAGCATTATATAATGCACCAAATCTATTTTCTACTTCTTCTTCACTGTATCCTGCAATTTCAAAAGCTTTTACCATTAATTCTGGGTCATGATTTCTTACTGCACCTGATGCTACCTCATATCCATTACATACAACATCATATTGATATGCTAAAATGTCTAATGGATTTTTTGTCATTAAAGCTTCCATTCCACCTTGTGGCATTGAAAATGGATTATGATTAAAGTCAATAGTTCCTTCATCAGATAGTTCATACATTGGAAAGTCTACAATATAGCATAAACGATATACATTCTTTTCTAGTAAATCTAAGCGATTTCCAAGTTCAATACGAACTGCCCCTGCTATTTTTTGAACTACTTTTAATTCATCTGCCATAAAGAATACACTACAATTTTTCTTCATACCAATTTTTTCTTCTAATTCTTTTTGTACTTCTGGTGTAATGAATTTTGCAATTCCTCCTGATACAACATTTTCGTTATCTACTTTTACCCAAGCTAAACCTTTTGCCCCAGCTTCTTGTATAGCAAATTCTGTCATAGCGTCAAAGAATTTTCTTCCTTGCTCTGCTCCATTTTCAACAACAATTGCTTTTACTATTTTATCTTTGAAATTATTGAATTCTACATGTTCAAAAATATCTGTTACATCTTGAATGATTAGTGGATTTCTTAAGTCTGGTTTGTCACTTCCATATTTCTCCATAGCTTCTAAATATGGTATTTTTTGGAATGGTGCTTCATCTACCTTCCAGTTTGTATGTGTTTTAAATACAGTTATAAAAATTTCACCTAATACTTCTAATACATCTTCTTGCTCTGCAAAACTCATTTCAAAATCTAATTGATAGAATTCTCCTGGTGCTCTGTCTGCTCTAGGGTCTTCATCTCTAAAACATGGTGCTATTTGATAATATTTATCAAAGCCTGAAACCATTAGTAATTGTTTAAATTGTTGTGGTGCTTGTGGAAGTGCATAAAATTCTCCTCTATGTAGTCTGCTTGGTACTAAGTAATCTCTTGCACCTTCTGGTGAAGAATTTGCCAAAATTGGAGTTTGAATTTCTGTAAAGCCTAATTCATCCATTTTTTTACGAATTGTTTTTATTACTTCACTACGTAGTAATATCGTTTTATGTAATTTATCATTTCTCAAATCTAAAAAACGATATTCTAGTCTTAAATCTTCTTTTACTTCTCCTACTTTATCAGAATTTACTTCAAATGGTAAAACATTTTTACATTTCCCTAAAATCTTGATTTTCTTAGCATCTATCTCAATTTCTCCTGTAGGAATTTTATCATTTTTATTTGATCTTTCTATTACATTTCCTACTACTTGAAGTACACATTCTGTTACAATATTATCTAATACTGCTTTATCAATCTCTTTATTATCTGCTGAAATGACTACTTGAGTAATACCAAATTGATCACGTAAATCAATAAAAGCCATAGAGCCTAAATTCCTAATTTTTTGTACCCATCCTGCAATCGTTACCTCTTCTCCTACATTTTGAATAGTTAATTCTCCACAATTATGATTTCTATACATATGTCTTCTCCCTCTTTTATTACATTTGCCTTATTATACACCATTTAGAATAACGTTACAATATGAAGAGAAAATATTCTAAAAATTTTAAAAACAGAAAAAGAGCCAATTGGCTCTTCTCCTGTTTGTATTGATTTGCTACCTGCCTCTTGCTTTTAGCTACGAAAATTACTTGTTTTTCTTTTCCATAGCCTTACGCATAGCCAGCTCCATTGCTGTCGGTACCTTCTCTTCTTCAGAAGAATGGTACCATACATCACGTTCCTCCCGCTGGATGGAAGTAGTGCCCCTTCTCGCCTTTGCCTCAATTTCCGCTCTGGCGTCACGAACAGTTGTCGGAACTCTACATCCATACCGCATAGGCGGTACGAAGTCTCCCTTCATATTTATGAAACCTGTGTATTCCTGTTGTACCTTGCTTTTGTAGAGCATCCAAGTGCTACCACACCGCGGACATTTGATGGCATAAGCCCACTTACCACTCCACAGAGTTTCGTGGAAGATCTTGCCGCAGTTGTCTTGGCAATGCTTACACCAAATGCCAGTTTTCGGTAGAGCTTCAGGGCTCTCCTCAGCAATGACAAACCGCTGAGTAAGCGAAAATACCTTCATTTCAAAGGTAGTTTCCGCTGTACCATTGCAGCCATTGAGTCCATAGACACAATGATTGCAAATCGGCTCTTCAGGATGCCTCTTCCGGATTTCCTCCTGTGCTGCGTAGCTAATCAGACAATATTCCATCATTGTTGTCAACCTTTCTTTTATGTATTTTGGAATCTAATCGGTAATACCTATATTATATCACATTTACATAATATTGTAAACATTTTTTTATTCTACAACATTTTCAATTAGCCACCTACATTATATTTCATTGCCCAATATCCTGTTAATTGCTTTCCATTAAAGGTAAATGCTTCTGGTACTTGGAAAGTTGGAGTTACAGCTCCTGATGTTCCATTTACGAATCTAACATCATTTCTTTGTACTTTTGCATTTCCATCTGGTTTGAACTCATATCTTGGTATCCAAGTAAAGTAAGTCTTTGTTCCTCCATTTTGTGTTACAATGTTAGCCCATTTGCCATTTGGATAATCATACCAATTTGCTGGCATATTGCTTCCATTATTGGTAATTTTCTCTCCAATTACTTCTGTATTTCCATTATATGTTACATAATAGGTACACTCTGGATTAAATCCTGTTAAATCTGGTTTATTTGCTTCTGCTGTTCTAATTTTCTTTGTTAAGCCTCCTACATATTTACTTCCATTTCTTACCTCAATTAAGATACTATATTCTTTACCTGTAGATAATCCATCGAAAGTAATAACATCTGTTGCATTTTTTGTTGTTTTATCAGGTGTCTTTCCTCTAGGTTTTCCACTAATGTAGTAATTATAGGTTAGTCCTGATGTTGCTGTTATTGCCCCCTTTACACCTTTTACTGTAATTGAATTTGAAGTAGTTACCACCTCTGCATTTAGTACAGATGTATCAACATCCCCTGTATTATATTTCATCGCCCAATATCCTGTTAGTTGTTTACCACCAAAGGTAAATGCTTCTGGGATTTGATATCCTGTAGTTGTTTTAGTACTTGTTCCTGTAATAAATTTGACTTCACTTCTTTGTGTTCCACCACCTACTACAAAGAATTCATATCTTGGTATCCAAGTATAGTAGGTTTCTCCACCATTATTTCTTACTACTATATTAGCCCATTCTGCTTCATCATAGTTATACCATCCAATTGGTGGTTCTTCATTAATTGGTATTGTACTATACTCATTATCGTTTTCATCGTATGTTACATAGAAAGTAGAATCTTTATCAAATCCTGTTAAATCTGGTGGATTTACTACTGATGAGCCATATACTCTTGTATAACTTGCTACCATTTCTCCTTTGCTATTTAAACCTGTAATATTAATAACATTGTCCCCTGCCTTCATATTTTCTAATCGAATTGTTTTAGAATTTGCATTTGCTACATCAGTAATAGCTTTATCTTTTTGTTCTTTACTATTTAAGTTTACTACTAGTTTTACAATATCTTTACCATTTGTTATCTTAATATTAGAAATAGTAATGATACCTCTTGTTACTTTCATATCATAATAAATAATAGCTGGGTCTGGTGCATCTCCTAAATTGTATTTCATTGCCCAATATCCTGGTAAAGCTTTTTTATTAAAGGTAAATGCCTCTGGTACTTGATATCCTTGCTTTTGTAAATCTGCCCATGTAGTTACTTCTTCTGTATATGGGTCTTTATAATTGTTATTTGTATCAATTAATTTAACGTCTGCCCTTTGACTTCCCTTATTCAATTTAAAACAATATCTTGGTATCCAGGTATAATAGCATTCTATACCTAAGTTTTCTGTTACAATATTTGCCCATTTACCTTTAGTATAGTCATACCAATCTTCTGTCGCTTTATCAAATATCCAATTTTTTGGCTTCATAACCCCATTTTCTTCATTAACATATCTTGTATAATTTTTGTTAAATCCTTCATTTAATACTGGGGTACACATATATACACCATTTACATATTCATAACTTCCATCTTTAATATTGGTTCCAGATGGTCTTTTTAATTCTAGTACTGGTATACCAATTTCTTCACACCACTTAGCTTCTTTTTCACCATTTCTATTATGATCATCTAGCACATAGCATAATTCTCCATGATAAACTACTGCATATCTTTCATCTTTTGAATCAAGATTATTTACAATATCTGAAATAGAAATGTTAACATCCTCTGGCTCAATATCTACATCTTCTGATTCTATTTCAATCAAATCTAGTAAGGTATCTCCTGCATTAATACCACTTATATTGGTATTCATTGTTGACGCTACTTTCCATGTTGTATAAGTATCTGCTTGCTCTTTATATGTTGACCACTTAGTTTTGAAACTTGCTTCTTGTGCTCTAGCAAATACACCATTATCACTAAATACATAATTAATAGTAATTCCTGATAATATGAGCAATACCACTATGGTCACAACTAAAGCAACTAGTGTTATCCCAGTTGTATCATCTTTGATGTGTACAAAGGGGTTATGCTGGCAGTAAATACCTTTTTGCTTGTTCCTTTTTAATTCCATTTTTCTACATTCCTTTCCAAATATTGTTTCTATTTAGTTATATAATTCCTTGTTCTTTTTCATCATATAACCATTCGCATTTTCGCTTCATCTCTTTTATTAAGTGATAGGTATCTGCATTTTGAGCATGTCCTATCCAAGAATTTAGTTTTAATGCTGTTTCTTTTAAATCTAGTTTATTTTCATGATATAGCTTATTCCATATCTTGATCTTTTTCTTTATTTTTTGTTTATTTTCTTTTAATAGCAAAATACGATTTTCATATACCTTGTATCCACAAAATCTTACCCCTTGTTTTGCTTTAAAATAGTTCGTTTTTTTGTTCAAGGTTAGTCCTAATTCTTTTGTTAAAAACTCTGTAATTTTTTCTAATATTTCCTTACACTGCGCTTTATTTTCTAATAACAATACAAAATCATCCATATATCTAACATAATATTTTACACGTAATTTTTCCTTCACAAAATGGTCTAACTGATTTAAATATACATTAGCAAAATATTGTGAAGTATAATTTCCAATTGGAATTCCTACTTTATCATCATTATGATAGATAAGCATTTTTGTTAAATGTAAAACTTTTTTATCTTTAATATATCTTTCAATAATACGATATAAAATATCTTTTCTAATACTATAAAAATATTTAGAAATATCACATTTTAAGATATAAAAATCCTTGTTTTTTTGCGAAAAATTATACATATATCTGTTGAGTTTTCTAACTGCACTATGCACACCTCTTCCATTGATGCAAGCATATGAGTCAACAATAAACTTTGGTACAAATATAGGTTTAATAAATTCTTCTACATACCACTGTTGTACTACTCTATCTTTAAAAGGTAATGATTGTATTAGTCTTTTTTTGGGTTCATAAATGGTAAACTCTCTATACTTCCCTACTTGATAAGTTCCATTTTGTAATGTTTTCAGTATTTCCATAATGTTGCTAACTGCATTTAAATCAAATACAATTACCTCTTTACGATTACGTTTCTTTTCTTTTGACCTTTCATATGCTTCTAGCATATTAGAAAATGTTAATTTTTCATCAAATATATGATTTACTCTTTTTGGCATGACTTCATCCAACCTCCAATCAGTTTACCAATTTCATCTACTTGTTCATTCCAGACCATATAATTTTTTTGAGTAATGTACATACTTTTATAGGATATGGTTATGAAACTTTTTAAAACAACAAGATTGACATCTGCTTTTCTTAAATAATCATACTTTTCACTATTGGCATATGCTTTCCATGCATACACAATATATCTTAAGTTTTCATATAAGACATTTTTGATATCATTGCATAAATCAAATCGTTCACTTTTTGGATATTTTTTTAGTAAATTCTTAGAGTAATAAATTAGATTGGTCATTTTCTGATATGTAACTAATCTGTTGTCAATTTTGGGCATATTCTTTTCCTCCACTTTGGTAAAATTCTACATTATTTTGGATATAATATAGTACTTGTATTTTACCTTTGAAGAAAAGAAGGATAATTTTTCTTATGTGAAATTATCTAAAAATGATATAAAATTTCTTATTTTTAAATTTTAGATATTTTTCGACATATTTTGTATTATTTCAGCCTATTTTTCTTTTATTTGATTGAATTCAAAGTCTGTCCGGCGCCGCTCTTCGCTACTCCACGACTGCAGTGGTTTCACCTCTGCTGTCGCGGAGAAATCTCGGTCGACGCCCTTGTCGTTCGGGCAAGCCTTTGCAGGCTCTTTGCTTGTTTTTTCTTTCTATTTTGTGGTTATTCTGGCATTTCCCTTCTGTCTTGTTTTCACTTCAAAGAACACAGGACAGAACAAAAGGTTTTCCACCTCATAAGCTGCGCTTACGCTTGCTTTATGAAGTGTCTCACCTTAGTCTGAAAAGTGTAGCTACGCACACTTTTTACAGACATATAAGCTATCCATAAGCTCACTTGTAAAGTATAAGTCATCTGTACGGCTCGTGCCTCGCCTACAGCTGACTTAACTTCCACGTATCGCACGGCTACCTTATATAACTCCGCGTTGCTTCGTTGTATAGGTTATCTGTAACGCTCGTTTCT
>CANDRW010000045.1 GCA_947388675.1 uncultured Clostridium sp.
CCACACACCTTTAAAAGGTCAAAAGAGATGCAGGATTTGGCACACCTGCCAAATAGCCAACGGATAAAAGGGCTATGGAAACATAGTCCTAATTTTTTTGTAAAATATAATAAACAAGGGGTACAAAATGAGTGAAGTAGAAATTATGGAACCTAAAATTGAAGACCA
This sequence comes from uncultured Clostridium sp., assembly GCA_947388675.1. Taxonomy (GTDB): domain Bacteria; phylum Bacillota; class Clostridia; order TANB77; family CAG-508; genus CAG-273. The sequence continues at coordinate 169 of CANDRW010000045.1, forward strand.
AGCTGAAATAGATAACCTAGCAAAACAAGTACATAAATTACACGTTAATTGGAACCCTGATATATTTTTAGATGTTGAACAAGTAATTCCTATAGAAAGATTAAACAAATTACTTGAAGCCAAAAGTATATATGTTGCTAAAAAAGAAAATAAAATTATTGGATATATCATTATAAATATAACTGAAAAAGATAATGGATTTATGAGATACAGAAAATTATTAGATATAGATACATTATGTATTGATGAAGAATATAGAGGACTAGGAATAGGAACTAAAATGCTTAATTTTGCGAAAGAATTTGGCAAAAACAATGGATGCACTGATATGTATTTAACCGTCAATCCACAAAATACAAACGCTATTAGAGTATATGAAAAATTTGGAATGGAAGTAGATAAAATTGCTTATATGATGAAATTATAAATTCCATGTATTTATAAAAGTTTGTTTGCAAAAAGGAGAAAATATGGAAGAAAAATTTGCAAAACCTGCTATAGGCGCTATTGTAGAAAGAATGATAAAGAGAAAAATTTTTCATTATGAACATAAACGCTTTAGAAAAATATTTAGAATTAAATAATTTATAAACATAGAAACAGGTAGGCTAACTATCTGTTTTTTGCATTCATGAAGAGTCTTTAAAGGATATCTTAAACTTTTCTTTACTATGTTGTTAATGAAAGTTTTGTGTGATACTATATGATTTATTAAAGATAGGTGAGTTTATGAAAAAATTATTTAGTAATATCATAATAGATTTAATACTTTTCGATTTGCTTTTTGGGATTACCTGTTTAATTATGGATAAATTAGATTTAGAGTACTTAAAATGGGTAAAGCAAACCATGTTAATTGTAAATTGTATAGGAAGTATTTTAGGAATTTTACAGTTAATTATGAAGATAGAGAGCAAACCTGAAAGAATCATAATGATAATCTTAGTCATAGTCAATTTATTGATATTTAACAAAATAATTATAGGAGTCATTGCTTTTATACATTATTTTTACCCACCAGAATATATTGTTGAAATAGAAAATAAGAAAATGGTTGGATATGTGGTAAATGGCTATGAGACAAGAGTTGATTATTATAAGTACAAAAATATATTTACAAGAGAAAAGAATAGAACATATGAAGAAAATTACGGGAAGGGGTCTTTTAATCCATTTGAAGAAGAACATTCAATTTTAACTTACTATTACTATAACGAAGAAGGAGAATTAGAGAAACGTATTGATACAATAGAAGAAAGTGAAGATTTAGAAGAGAGTAACCAAAGAGAGAATAGCGAAAGTGCAATTTTATATGAAAAGAAGACAGTATTCATACAATTAAATATTGAATCAAAAAAAGAAGAAGCGATTACCAATCGCCTCCTCTTGCTAGGGAAAAGTTGCGTGATATCTGTATTTTTTTGTTTTGATTGCTTACTCCTTTGTCTTTTTGGCCATTTGGTTAATAAGTTCAATGGCTTTTTCTTTGGAAACCAACTGGCTTCCACTGTTTAAAACGAGGAAGAGATCATCGTCAGTTGGATGACCGATTGCCTTGGGCTCAACCTTGATATCTTTTGTACCAACGCCAGTGAGTTCCTGCATCACACGGACCCGTTTTCCAACAAACTGAGATACCCAGTAATAGCCTGATTGCTGCGTGATTTCAGTAATCTCTCCGAGGAGATCGAGTTGCTGAACATCGTCTAGGTTCTTCAGAGAGAAGGAAACGCCGGAACTGCGGAAAAAGGTGTCACTGTTGGAACCAAAACCGATATGCACCTGCGCTGCAGGATACGTTGGAGTGGTTCCAGCCCCAGAGATGCGAGTAGAAGTAGTGATTAACATGATGTATAGCCTCCCTAGTATTATACAAACGTGTTTTACGTTTAAGATAATATCATTATAGCACAATTAACATAATATGTCAAATATGCAACTTGATTTTTATGATTTTCAATGATATAATAAATAATCTTAAGAAAAAAAGTGATATTAACAAATAATTTTCTAGAATATAAAAAGGGGTGAAAAAAGTAATGATAGAACTTGAAGAAAATAGCAGAAAATTGCAGGATTTAAAGAATAGATTACTAAAGATAGGTGATTCACTTTGATGTAGTAAACCAGGAAAAAAAATTAAAACTTTTAGAAGAACAAACTATGAATAATGATTTTTGGAATGATACAGAAAATAGTTCAAAAGTTTTAAAAGAGATAAATGGATTAAAGGTTAAAGTAGAAGGTTTTAATAAAATACAAAATGAATTAAACAATATTTTGGAGATGAATGAACTATTAGAAATAGAACCTGATGAAGAAATGGCTAAAGAAGTAATTAAATCTACTATTTTAATAGAAAAACAAATTGAGAAATTAGAGATTACCACTTTATTATCAGGAAAATATGATAATAATAACGCTATTATTACTATTCATCCAGGAGCAGGGGGAACAGAGGCACAAGATTGGGCCGAAATGCTATATCGTATGTATAGTAGATGGTCAAATGCACATGGATATGAATTAAAAGAATTGGACTATTTAGATGGAGATGAAGCAGGCTTAAAAAGTGTTACCTTCTCTGTTAGTGGAGAATATGCATACGGATATTTGAAAGGGGAGATGGGAGTACACCGCTTGGTTAGAATTTCTCCTTTTGATAGTGGAGGAAGAAGGCATACCTCATTTGCTTCTATTGAAGTATTACCAGAAATTACAGATGACATTGAATTAGACATTAATCCAGATGATATCAAGATGGACGTATATAGAGCATCTGGAGCAGGAGGACAACATGTTAATAAAACTTCATCTGCAGTAAGATTAACACATATTCCAACAGGCATTGTTGTTGCTTGCCAAACCGAACGTTCTCAATTCCAAAATAAAGATACAGCGCTTAAAATGTTAAAGTCTAAATTATTAAACTTAAAGGAAAAAGAACAAAAAGATACAATTGATGAGTTAAAAGGAATTCAAATGGATATTGCATGGGGAAGTCAAATTCGTTCTTATGTATTTTGCCCTTACACTTTAGTAAAAGACCATAGAACTAACTATGAAGTTGGTAATGTGCAAGCTGTTATGGATGGAGAGTTAGATGGATTTATTGATAGCTATTTGAAATATAATGTGGAACAAAAATAAAATATTAGAATATGATATACAAGTCAAATTTAAAGTTAAATTGGCTTGTATATTTTTCTGATTTCATATAAGGACATGATCTTATGGAGATTAAAGTTATTAAATTCGGAGGAAGTTCAGTTGCAAATGATGACAATTTAAAAAAAGCGACACAAAAGACAGTCCAGTTTTTACAAGAAGGACAAAAGGTAGTAGCCATTTTATCAGCGCAAGGAAAAATGACAGATACTTTATTGACAGAAGCTAAAAGACTAAGTGAAAATCCAAACAAAAGAGAATTAGATATGCTAGTATCTGTGGGAGAACAAATATCAATTAGTAAATTTGCTATTCTTTTAAATGAAATGGGATATAAAGCTATTTCATTAACAGGAGAACAAGCAGGTGTTATAACAGATGAAAACCATACACAAGCAAAAATACAAGAAATTCGTCCATTTAGAATATGGCAAGAGTTAGAAGAAAAAGATGTGGTTGTAATTGCAGGATTTCAAGGAATAGATGTAGAGAGAAATATTACTACCTTGGGAAGAAATGGATCAGATACTAGTGCACTTGCAATAGCTGCTGCACTAGATCAAAAAGAATGCTATATTTTTACAGACACAGATGGTATTTATGACAAAGACCCTAACAAATATTCTAATGCTAAAAAGCTAGAATATATTTCATATGAGGATATGGATAAATTAGCACAAAATGGAGCAAAAGTATTACATGATAGATGTATTAGAATAGCTAAGAAATATGGCATTAAAATCATCGTAAAATCCACTTTTAATGATAATAAAGGAAGTGTTGTACAAGAATAATCCTTAGATATTAGTATGTCTGATAGACAAAAAGTAAAGAAAATGGTTCTAAATAAGACAAGACCTGAATATAATATGATTAGACTTATTTTTGAAGGAGTGGTACAAATGCCGATAGATGAGAGAAAAACAATGTCAAGTATGACAAATGTAATTCAAAATATTATTTTGGAAAACAGAGAAAAATTAAATATTTCAGGAGTGTTAGATGTTTTAAGTTTTGATGACCAAATTGTAATTTTAGAAACAGAATTAGGACTTCTTACTGTAAAAGGAGAAAACTTAAGAATTAACAAATTAAGCCTTGATACTTCTGAAGTTACTGTAGATGGAGAAATTTTTCAATTAGCGTATAGCGAAAAAGAAAATATGGAAAAGGGTGGAGGCTTTTTAAATAAAATATTCAAATAGTAAAGCAAAAAGGAGGGAAGAAAAGTGCAAGAAGTTTATAGTCAACTATTTTGCTTAGGCATATTTATCACTACTGGAATTTCGATAGGATTATTATTTGATATATTTAGAATATTAAGAAAAAGTTTTCATACTGCTGATTGGATTACCTATATACAAGATGTTCTATTTTGGATGTTAGCAGGTAGTATGATGCTATTTTCTATTTTCACCTTTAATCATGGAGAAATTAGAAGTTATGTGTTTATTGGAATTTTAATAGGTGTTGTCATTTATATGCTAGCAATTAGTAAGCTTATTGTAAAATCTTCAGTAATAATTATTTTGTTTGTTAAAAAAATCCTTTCTTATCCTATTCATTTGATAGAAAAAATTGTAAGAATAATTATTATTAATCCAATTTCACTTATAACTAAAAAAGGAAAAGACAAAAGTCATTTGTAATTCACTACGTTCAAACAACTGACTTAAATTGCAATCTTCAATTTGCAATTTCCTAGAACTAAAAAAGCTTACATAAATTTACAAAAAATAGCAAAAAGCTTACGGAAATAAATAAAAATTGAAATAAAAAGAAGGATTTTTATAGAAAATGTAGAAAAAATATATAAGGTATGTTATAATCATATCATAAATTTAATTAAGGAAAGCACAGATGAAGAATATCAAAAATAAAAGTTTATTAAAAAATATTTTATTGATAGGAATTATTATATATGTCATTTATACATTTTTTACACAACAAAAGATGTTAAATGAATATCAAGTTGATCAAAAACGTTATTCTGAGCAAATTGCAGAAGAAAAAGAACAGCAAGAGCAATTAAAAACAACAAAAGAAAATATTAATTCAAAAGAATACATTGAAGAAGTGGCAAGAGAGAAGTTGGATATGTATTTACCAAATGAAAGAGTATACATTGATATTAGTAAATAAAATGAAAGAGGCATTTTAGTTGCCTCTTTGTCTAGTATATATTATTTATCTTTATTATATTTGAAATCATAAAGTTATATCTATTATTTCCAAATTAAAATAAATATAAATTAAATAAAATAGTGTTACAAAATGTAATACTTAAAATAGGGGGCAAATATGGAGTTTGAAAATTGTACTTTAGTAGAATTACGTCAACTTGCAAAAGAGAGAGGAGTAAAAAATACTTCAAAGATGAAAAAAGAAGAACTCATCCAAGAACTATCTAATTTAGAAGAATTATCTGGACAAGCTGAAACCAAAACAGTAGTAGAAAATTTTGAAGAACCAAATAATGATATTGCTACTGAAAGTAATGAAACAACTGTTGAAAATTCTAGCAATGATACTGAAAGTGGATACAAAGTAACAAATGCAGATGATCAAATTGTAGAGGGAATTTTAGAAGTATTACCAGATGGTTATGGTTTTTTAAGGGGTGAAAACTACTTATCTACCCCAAAGGATGTATATGTTTCTCCTGTTCAAATTAGAAGATTTAGATTGGACAAGGGAGATAAGATAAAAGGTATTTCAAGACTTCCAAAAGAGGGGGAAAAATTCCCAGCACTTATTTATGTAGGTGAAGTAAATGGAGAAGCGCCTGAAAAAGCCTATAGAAGAACAAAATTTGATGATTTAGTACCAATCTATCCAAACGAAAGAATTCGTTTGGAAACTGTTCCAACAGAATATGCTATGAGAATAATTGATTTAATGTCACCAATTGGAAAAGGTCAAAGAGGTATGATTGTTGCACCGCCAAAGGTTGGAAAAACAACACTTCTTAAAAAGATAGCAAATAGTATTACTACTAACAACCCAGAAGTAGAATTAATTGTACTATTAATTGATGAGCGTCCTGAAGAAGTAACTGACATGAGAAGAAGTATTAATGGAGATGTTATCTATTCTACTTTTGATGAATTACCAGAACATCATGTAAAAGTAGCAGAAATGGTATTAGAAAGAGCCAAAAGACTAACAGAGCAAAAGAAGGATGTTGTTATCTTATTAGATAGTATTACTCGTTTAGCAAGGGCATATAACTTAGTTATTCCATCTTCTGGTAGAACATTATCAGGAGGTTTGGATCCAAGCGCCTTACACAAGCCTAAAAAATTCTTTGGAGCAGCAAGAAACATAGAAAATGGGGGAAGCCTAACTATTTTAGCTACTGCATTAATTGAAACAGGTAGTAGAATGGATGATGTTATTTTCGAAGAATTCAAGGGAACAGGTAACATGGAAGTTCATTTAGATAGAAAATTGTCTGAAAAGAGAATTTTCCCTGCAATTGATATTAATAAATCTGGTACTAGACGTGAAGAATTGTTATTAGATCAAAAGGAATTAGAAACTGTATTTGCACTAAGAAAAGCAATGTCAACTATGTCAGTTGCTGATATTACTGAAGAACTAATTACAGAAATAATGGGAACTAAAACGAATGAAGAGTTTTTAGAAAAAATGGCATTATTTTTGAAGAATGTGAAATAGAACGAAGAGTAGGGCAACCTACTCTTTTATTAGCAATGCATAAAAACAACTTTTTATTTTGTCATTTTTGCTTATTAGATGCAATTGTTCTTCTTTAAAAGTTGTATAAGGTCTTTGACTATGAACTTTTATATCTTCATGAGTTTGAATAAAAGATATATTACTGCTTTGAACTTTATATCCTTCATTTAAGTATTGTTCTAATTCTTTTTCAAAAGTTGTTTTATTTTCTTCTAAAATCACTTTTACATTCATTTACTTTTCTCCTTCTATTTTATAATCTTTAGCATATCGCATTGTAATGTACTTTTAATTTCTTCTAAATTATAACTATTTAATACTTTTATTCTATGTAATGGAATATTTCAGAGAAAATTAAAGAAATGAGAAAAAAGAAAAATCGTACTCAAGAACAATTTGCAGAAAAAATAAATGTTTCAAGAATTACTGTTGCTAAATGGAAAATTGAAAGACATGTCCCAATAATAAAAATATAATTGCAATAAGTAATTTTTTTAATATTACTATAGATGAATTATTAAAGGATAATTAAGAAAGCTAAAAAGGGAATAATAAGAGGAAAGAGGTATGAAAGATAATAGGAAATACCTTTAATTTTTCAAACAAATAATTGCGCAAAATGTAAGTTTTGTGCAATAAGGAGTAGGGATAAAAAATAGAACCAGGTATTATGGTTCTAACTCTGCACTTCTTGCTATTCCTTTAATAAAGCCTATTTCAGCTTATTATTCTAACAACTTCTAGGCTAACGCTACGCAAAAACTATATGTCTTTTAAATAAAAATGTCTTAAAAACGATTTTAGAGCTTCTTTTTTTTGAGCTTATTCTAGTTTTTGCTTATTTATTATATTTATACTATTAATTATATAAATTTTCATATTTGTTTGTAATAATCTTATCCAAATCTCAAAAATCCTTATTTTTCAGTAATTAGCTTATTTTTTAGACAACAAGTTATATGTCTAAAAAATAAAAACGCCTTAAAATCGATTTTAGAGCTTCGTTTTTTTAGTACTTTTTAGACACTTTAACAAAACTGCTAATTCAAGCGGTTATTGGTAATTTATACATTAAAATAATTACTAGATTAGGAATATTATTAATTTAAGACATGTAATTTTACAAATCAAGTATAAAAATGTCTTAAAAACGATTTTAGAACTTCATAAATGCAAATCTATATTAATTATTATAAATATGAATAATTAATTATAAAAATGTTTTTTTAGTAGATATTAAAAAAATATAATTCATAAATTAATTGTAGTTATAATAAAAAAATCTAATTAACAAATGTTCGCTTTTTAGAATTATTAAACAAACAGATTTATAGATCTATTATATTTTGTATTTTCAATTTTATAAATTAATCCATTTTTTTATATTATTATAAAAGTACAATTTAGTTTTTTTAAATTGCGCCTCTCTCCTACTCTACCTTATTTATGTAATTTAAGATATTTTTTATATATTTACAATTGATATGTATAAAAAACCAAAAAAATTATATATATTTGTTGAAAATGTATAATTGGGGATTTAATTAAAATAATTAATGCTAGGTTCTATATACTTTAGATACCTAGCATTTGCTCAAGTGATTTGGAAAATGATTTAATGCTTTTTTCTTGGTTTGTGGCGATTCCGAGTATTCCAGGGTTTTACTTGACCAACCTTCAAACCACAAACCTGAGTTTTTTGAGAATCAGTCTCAGGATACCAACGAGAATCCCAATTCTTTATTACTCCAACTCTCATAGCATGCGGATTTACTTTTTGTCCCACATATATTCCTCCTTATTGCCTTAAATAAGTTATAATTGGCTTTCTTGAGCAACTATACCAATTAATAAAATAATTATACCTTTTTGTATTGAATTTATCAATGTTTTATCAAAAGTTATCAAAATAAAATATTTAATTTTGAATAGCAATATGATATAATATTAGCATATTCAAATAAACCAAGAATCTTCAAAGGAGAAAACATTTATTATGATAGATAGAAAAGAGAACCCTTCGTTCCTTAATTCATTTTTAGATTATTTAACCGTTATTTTAAATAAGTCTCCTAATACTGTAAAGGAGTATAATTACGATTTGGCACATTTTTTAAAGTATTTAATGCACTATTATGAATTGTCTAATGAAGAAGATATCAAAAGCATTAATATCAAAGAAATGTCAATTGATGTATTAAAACGAGTAACATTAGATGATATTCATTCTTTCTTATTTTACTTAACCAATACCTTTCATAGTAAAGCTGCTACTCGTGCTAGGAAAGCAGCTAGTATTCGTGTATTTTTTAATTATTTAACACAAAAAGAAAAACTGTTGGAAGTTAATCCTGCTCAAGGACTAGAAACGCCTAAAATAGATAAAAGATTACCTAAGTATTTATCATTAGAAGAAAGCCAAAAACTTTTAGAAGTTACGAAATCACAATCTGATGAGAATAAAGAAAGAGATTTTGCTATTATCATTTTATTCTTGAATTGTGGAATGCGTTTATCTGAATTGGTTGGTATTAATATAAAAGATATTAACTTTTCTGATGGTAAAATGAATGTTATTGGCAAAGGTAATAAGGAAAGGACTATTTACTTAAATGAGTATTGTATAAGTGCAATCAAAGATTATTTAGCAGTAAGACCTCATGATGGAGTGAAATATACTTCTAAGGATGCTTTATTCTTAAGTAAGCGAAAAGAACGTATTAGTAATAGAATGGTACAAGAAATTGTAAAAAGAGAACTTGGACGAGCTGGGCTAGATATGAATAAATACTCTGTTCATAAATTAAGACATACCGCTGCTACCTTAATGTATCAAATACGGAAAAGTAGATATTAGAGCTTTACAAGTTTTGTTAGGACATGAAAGTATCTCAACTACTGAAATTTATACTCATGTAGATAACATTCAAGTGCGAGATGCTGTTAACAGTATTTCAGAAGAATTAAATGGAAAAATATGATAAAAGGTACCTTAAAGCACAGGTACCTTTAAAGTTTGTCCAATTTGTAAGTCAGCTGTATGTAACTGATTTACTTTTTTTAGATTACTTACAATATCACGGACATCTTTTTCTATATAATATGGGTTATTTTCTTGTTGATAACTAGCAATAGACCATAAAGTGTCTCCTTGAGCAACTGATATAGTTTCATAATTAGAGTGTGACTTTTCATTGTGTGACAATGTAGCTTTTGGAAAGAATAATATAAGTGCCACTATAACTCCAATTAAAATTAAAATACTCCTTACAAATTTTTTCATATTAACAATTTTCATTTTTTTCATAAAACTTCCCTCTTTCTTTGGTTGGATATAATTTATATCTGTTCATAGCGAACATCTATTTCTTAATATATTTATATTATAACCAAACGAAAGTTCTTTGTCAATACTTTTTACAAAAAAATGTTTGTATTTTTACAAGAATAGTTTTTATTATTTTAAAATATTAGTAAAAACTAAAAAATACACCTCAAAATATGTATATATTTCAAGATGCATTTTTAAATTTTATTTTGCAATTTCAGCAGTATCTCTAGCAATCATTAATTCTTCATTAGTTGGAACTACAAATACTTTTACTTTAGAATCTGATGTAGTAATTTCAACTTCTTTTCCCCTGCTGTTATTCTTTTCATCATCAATTTTAATTCCTAAGAAAGATAATGAATCACAGATTTGTTTTCTTACTTCCATTCCATTTTCTCCAACTCCGCCAGCAAATGTGATAACGTCTACTCCATTCATTTGAGCCGCAAATCTTCCAATGTATCCAACTACTTGATAAGCAAATGTATCAATAGCAAGTTTTGCTCTTTCATTTCCTTTAGCAGCTGCTTTTTCAATATCTCTATCATCAAAACTAATTCCAGAAACTCCTAATTTACCAGATTTTTTGTTTAAAATAGTATCCATTTCATCTGGAGTTAGGTTTTCTTTTTTCATTAAGAATGTAACGATAGATGGATCAATATCACCTGATCTACTTCCCATAGGAACACCTGCTAGAGGAGTTAATCCCATAGAAGTATCTACTGATTTTCCACCATCTACTGCACATAAACTAGCACCTTGTCCTAAGTGACAAGTAATTATTTTTAAATCTTTTTCTGGTTTATTCATAAGTTCTGCCACTCTTTTGGCAACAAATCTATGAGAAGTTCCGTGGAAACCATATTTTCTTACTCCATATTTTTCATAGTATTCATATGGAAGTGCATATAAATACGCCATTTTAGGTAATGTTTGATGAAAAGCTGTATCAAATACTGCAACCATAGGAACATTAGGCAATACTTTTTCGCAAGCTTCAATTCCTGTGATACCAGCTGGATTATGTAATGGAGCTAAAGGAATGCACTCTTTCATAGCTTCAATTACTTCGTTATTGATTAATACAGATGAACTGAATTTTTCACCACCATGTACAACCCTATGTCCTACTGCATCAATTTCTGCTAAGTCTTTGATAACTCCATATTCTGGATGTGTTAATTGAGCTAAAACTAATTTTATTCCTTCTTCATGGTTAGTGATTACTTGCTCAATTTTATACTTCTCCCCACCTACTCTATGAGTTAGAAAAGAATCTGGTAACCCTATTTTTTCTAAATATCCTTTTGCCATTGCTTCTTCGTTTTCCATATCAATTAATTGATATTTGATAGATGAACTACCACAGTTTACTACTAAAATTTTCATTTTCAATCTCCTTATATAATAATATTTACAATCAATTTATATATTAAATTTACATTAAATAACTGATTGTAAGAAAAATTTAATGTAAATGGATAAACAATTGACTAGTCCATATCTTGTGCTTGTACGCAAGTAATTGCAATAACACCAGCGATATCGTCACTATTGCATCCTCTTGATAAATCATTAACAGGTTTGCTAATTCCTTGACAAAGTGGACCATAAGCATTTGCTTTTGCTAATCTTTGTACCAATTTATATCCAATATTTCCAGCATTTAAATCTGGGAATATTAAAGTATTAGCTTTTCCTGCAACGCTGCTTCCTGGTGCTTTAGAACTTGCAACTTCTGGTACAAGTGCTGCATCTAGTTGGAGTTCTCCATCACAAGCTAAATTTGGTTCTTTTTCTTTTAATAATTTAGTAGCTTCTACTACTTTTTCAGTTAGCTCAGAATGAGCACTACCATAAGTTGAATAAGAAAGCATTGCTACTTTTGATTCTTTTCCTGTTAATTGGTGGAAACTCTTACTAGAAGATATTGCAATTTCTGATAAGTCATCAGCAGATGGATTTTCTACCAAGCCGCAATCTCCAAATACAAACACTCCATTTTCTCCGTATTCACAATTAGGTACTTCCATTAAGAAGAAGGCTGAAACAAGTTTTGTTCCTGGAGCAGTTTTTAATATTTGTAAAGCTGGTCTTAAGGTATTTGCTGTTGAGTGGCAAGCACCAGATACTAAGCCATCGCTATCTCCTTGTTTCATCATCATCATACCAAAATAAATTGGTTCTAATAATAATTCTTTTGCTTGTTCAAGTGTCATTCCTTTTGCTTTTCTTAATTCATAAAAAGCGTTTGCATATTCTTCATATTTTTCAGAAGTTTTTGGATTGATTATTTGAGCTCCTGTTAAGTCAATATTATTTGAGTTCGCTCTTTCATTAATTTCTACTTCTTCTCCAATTAAAATGATGTTTGCATATTTTTCTTTTAGTGCTTTAGAAGCTCCTTCTAGAACTCTTACATCTTCACTTTCAGGAAGAATGATTGTTTTTACATCTTGTTTTGCTTTTTCTTTAATTCCATCTATAAATGCCATTATTTTTTCCTCTTTTCTATATAATTTTTCTTTAATATTATATAAGGAATTTTGTTAAAATACAAGTGTATGTGCAAAAATATTCCTATTCTTTATTGATTTTATGAGAAAACTATATTATATTTATTTTAATGTAAAGATTTAATAAAAAAAGGAGCTTGCTTATGAAAAAGCATAATTTGATATTATTACTGCTTATTCTTTTAGCAATTATCGTTGTTGCTATAAAATTGTTTTCCAGTAGAAGTGAGGTTACAGTTGAAATTGTAAAAGGTTCTGTGACTACTAAAGGGGTACATATACAAATTACAGATAATAGTAAAGGAATTTATAGTTGGGGTGGTCCATATTATTATATTGAAGTAAAAGAGAACGAAGAATGGAAAGAAGTAGAACCCATTAGAACAGTTGTATTTCCTCTTTTAGCATTTACGTTAGATAAAAATCATCAGTTAGATTTAAGTATCTATTGGTTTAATGATTATGGAGAATTGTCTAAAGGGACTTATAGAATAAGAATTATCGCGAATAAATTTAATACGGAAATTAATCAAAGCGAAGAAAAAGCTTTTTATTCTGATGAATTTAAAATAGAGTAAAAGACTCCCCCACATTAGTTTCTTTATCTAATGTGGGAAATATTTTGAATGTCATTTAGAGTTCTTTAAAACATAGAATTGTTATATAAGTTATAATATTGATTTGGTACATTAGTCATTGAATTAGAAATAGTTACAAATTTTATGGAATAAATATCAGCAAATATTGTTGTATTGCTTTCTAATGACCTTAATAGGATATAGCTTGCCCCTACATCTTCTAGAATTCCTATTCTATCTACTAGATTATTTGTTCCGATTAGAAATTCTATTCTTACTAACTTTCCAATTTGTTGTCTTAAAAAGGCTGGTGTATAAATGTTATTTGTTAAAATCTCTGGTGAATTTGCATTAGTTACTACATGATTTGGTATTTGTCCTTGGTTTTGCAATTGATTTTCTTCCATATCAATCATTCCTTTATGATATATTTAGGTTTTAAGATGTACCTATAAACTTTAAGTATCAGAATAAGAAGCTGTTGGTCTATAAAAACAATGGTCACCAAGTCTAGTATGAAAGGTTCCTGAACCATTAGAAGGAAATATACTACCACAAGATGGTCTAAATGGATTTAAATACCACAAGCATTCTCCTATTTCATTTAGTCTATTTCCAGATAAAGCCCAGTCTGCAATGTTGTAATGTACGTCTGTTGGTGTCATATTATAGATATTTTGAGGATTGTATTGATTACGAAGAGTTTCGCGAACACAATCAAATTGACCAGGCTGAAAAATAATATTTCGGATACTACCACCTTGAGAAACTCTAACATACTCTCCTGTTGAAACATTTACCCTATTCATTACAACAGATGCAACTGCCTTCATTCCATTTTCGCCTTCTCCCCCTGCTTCACATTGCACAATTCTTGCTATTAATTCTCTGTCTGAATATGCCATAAATAATCCCCCTACCTTCATTTTATGAAAAAATAGAGATAAGGGTGCAATAAAACTTTACTTTTTTGAAATTGTAAGATATAATAAATTTCATACCATTATTTAACTATTTTTATAAACGCGAACATGCTGGAACTGGCAGACAGGCACGTTTGAGGGGCGTGTGCTAAATTAGCGTGTGGGTTCAAGTCCCATTGTTCGCACCAAAATGTAAAGTGTAGTTCTTAAATTTGGAGTTTGACAATATGTATAAATTATGTTAATATAATAACCATGGCAGAGTTGTCATAATTCTGAATGCTTTGGAGGTTTGCAAAATGAGTATTTTGGATGAAGTCATCAGAGAATCCGAAGAAGGAATTAGGCGTATGGGAAGCGCCTCTAGCTATTATCAAAGTCGTTATGTGGGCATAGACCACAAGTGGCACTCACTCGGAGATCGTGATGGGCGTTATCCTGGTGGTATAGTTCCACCAAACTGGAACTCCCCTTGGAACAGCCACCTCATTCCTTAGGTACTAACCGCGCAAACAATATGTTCAAAACAATAAAGAGGGTATCCTAGAATAGGAACCCGAAAGCAAAAATTCCAGTGAGAAATCGCTGGAATTTTTGGGTATAAAAATAACAAAATACAGATGTGTTTTTTAGTAAAATACAAGCGAACAAAACAAATTTTTGAAAAATATTATTTTCCAACTGATATATTTCCACAATCACATTCTATTTTCAATATAATATCAGAACCTCTGTTGCTTCCATTCACTGTACAATTTCCTAAATCTACTTTAGCATCTACATAGATATCATTTATTTCGCCAATTGTAACATTACCTAAATCAGCTTTAACAAAAGAATTTTCTTGAATAGATAACTTATCTACTTTGACATTACCAGAATCCACTGAAATATTACATCTATTTAATATTTCAGAAATCTCTACTTTTCCTAAATCACACTGAATATCTGCATTTTTCACTTTTCCTACTTCTACATTTCCAGCGTCACAATCTACCTCTATGCTAGCATTTTCTATATTCGCTATTTCACAATTTCCTAAATTATTTTGTATTGAAATATCCTTATCATATTTGGCTGGAATATACACAATGATATCACTTTTGGTAACACCAAAGCTAAAAAAGAAAAATTTATTCCTTTTATTGTAATCAATGGATAATTTTCCATAATTTAAATTAACATCATTTACATTCTCTCCATAGATGACTACTTCAATAGTATCACCAGATGTTTCTTTAAAAAGAATATCTCCTGCGTCTTGCTTAATATCAATATCTTGTATTTCTTCTAATGCATAACTTTTATTAAACACAATATTCTTACTACTTCTCCCAAAGCCTATCATAATCGTTTCTCCTCCACATAAATATCTAACTAACATGCTGGAACTGGCAGACAGGCACGTTTGAGGGGCGTGTGCTAAATTAGCGCGTGGGTTCAAGTCCCATTGTTTGCACCAAAAAGTCACTATATGAAATTTTATCATATAGTGACTTTTTTATAGTACTTTTCAAATTTTGAAAGTCTACTTTTAGAAACCTAATAATTCTTTGGATATTTCTACTCCTATGCTAAAAGAAATCGAATGATTTGCCACTATCACCTCTTCAATACTATTAGAGTATGAAAGATATTGTTGACTTGTTTGTGGCACAATGCCATCACCATTTATTCCAACTCTCTCGTCAAAATGGATTAATACAACATCCAAGAAGTTTCCTACTTTTTGAGGACATTTTGATACAATATTAATATGGGTGCAATTTTCCAAGCCAGAATAATCAACGTTTTGAAGAAATTGAGAATTTGGTATAATGTCTTGATCTACTGCATGATTTCTAAAAATGAATGTGTAAATCTTTTGCTCTAACCAATTTAAATTTTTAGATACATTTTCCTTATCTGCTATAGGTGTACCTTGAAATGGAGTGGATATTGTAACAATATTCAAATTAGAATTTTGAATCCACTTGGTTGCATTTGCAAAACAAACACCACACTTAGAATGACCTATTAAAGTAATACTGTCATAATCTTGCATAATGGAATTTACAAAAGCACTTAATTCTTTTCCCGCAGCTTCTAAACCACTAGCTTCAAAGGGATAAAAAATTGTCATAACAGTTTCTTCCTGAAATTCTATGGTAGGCAATATCATAAAAGGATCATGTTTTACAACTTTATACTGTTCATCAATATTTAAGGAATATCCTGTTCCAAATATAACTAGATCTTTATTTCCAGTTTGTATCTGTTGAACAATTAGATTTTCGCTAGTATAAACTACATTTTCAACTAACTCTCCTTTACACACAAATATTTTCCGCAAAAAAATGATGGTTCCTACTATGATTGCAATAAGAATAAAAAGAATTATCTTTTTTTTCATGCTAATCACCTCTTCATATAATTTAGATGATGATATTATATATTATTTTACATAAAAAATCAATTTATTTCTCCACTGAAATATTTCCACAATCACATTCTATTTTCAATATAATATCAGAACCTCTGTTGCTTC
>CANDRW010000046.1 GCA_947388675.1 uncultured Clostridium sp.
CAATATTTGTACAACTTATCTTTTGTAAAATCATGCCAAAATAGAATAGATGCAAAATGGGACGGTTCTCTCTACCAACTTTTGAATGTTGGAAGAGAGAACCGTCCCATTTTCCACTTTCCAGTTGCTAAACTTAAAAAAGTGTGGTATAACTATAGCATGAAAACTAGTATTGGGGAGGAAATATGGACGAAAACAAGAAAAAATTAGTTACAATATTAGTACCAGCATATAATGAAGAAGAAGTTTTAAATATGCTATATGAAAGACTACAAAAGCTAATGGATGAAAATGAGAAATATGACTTTGAAGTATTACTAGTGAATGATGGTAGTAAAGATAAAACCTTTGAAATAATGCAAGAACTAAGGAAAAAGGATAAAAGAATTTGTTATTTAAACTTATCTAGAAATTATGGAAAAGAAACAGCTATGATAGCAGGGTTAGACTACTGTAAAGGTGATTGTGTAGTTATTATTGATGCTGATTTACAAGATCCACCAGAGTTAATTCCAGATATGTTAAAATTTTGGGAAGAAGGCTATGATGATGTTTATGCCAAAAGAAAATCAAGGGATGGCGAAACATGGCTTAAGAAATTTACTTCTAAAATGTATTATAAAGTTTTGCAAGCTTTTACTAGAATTGAAATTCAAAAAGATACAGGAGATTTTCGTTTGCTAGATAGACGTTGTGTAGAAGCATTAAAATCCATTAGAGAAACCCAACGCTATACAAAAGGTTTGTTTAGTTGGATAGGATATAACAAAAAGGAAATTTTATATGATAGAGATCCAAGAGCAGCAGGACAAACAAAATGGAATTATGGAAAATTAATTAATTTATCAATTGATGGTATTACTTCATTTACTACTTCGCCATTAAGATGGGCTACTATTTTAGGAATTTTTGTATCTTTAGTTGGATTTATTTATATGCTATTTATTATCATCAAAACAATTGCAACAGGAGTAGATGTACCAGGATATGCTTCAACAATGGTAGTAATTCTATTTTTAGGAGGAGTACAATTAATTTTCTTAGGAGTAATCCGGAGAATATTTAGGACGAGCATTTAATGAGACAAAACATAGACCTTTATATTTTATTGATAGATATAACGAAGAAAAAGAAACAAATAGGAATTTGAATAGGTAATTAGAAAGATTATAAAAAATATATTGCGAAAGTGTAGTCCGCGTAAGGTGAACGAAATGAACGCCTTCAAAGTCTTGAAAAGACTTCGGTAACAAGGACAAACGATGCAATATATTTTTTGTAATTTATAATTAGCAATAAATCATATAATCAATTTCAGGAAAAATACAATCTTTTTCCTCGATATCTTCTAAGAATGAGATAAATTCTTTATCAAATTTATTATCCATTAGAGCATGATATATTTTCGTAAATCTTCCAACATGGTCTTTAATTCTCTTTTTAGCATAATCTACCATAGTTCCATTTGTAATAATAAATAACCAATCACTACTTTGCAATAATAATAGTTCTCTGGCGCACTGGTTTAAAGCGCGAATTTTAATTTCCTTTTCTTTTTTGAGTTTTGGAGTTTCAAGTTCTTCATTTTTTAAGTTACTAAATTTTTGGGCTAATTGAACCATTCTGTCACCAGTTTCATGAAGGTGTTTATGTGCATAGTCATTCGTTTGATTTAACCACACTTCGCTATAACCATTTGCTCCCCAACTAGAACGACAAGGAGTGGAAATTTGCATCATAGGATATTTATCAATATATTCACTAGGAGTAATTAAGCTAAAATTACTCTTATCATAATACACTTTTTTAAATAAAGTATATAACCAATCTGGGCCTTCATACCACCAATGACCAAAAAGTTCTGCATCATAAGGACAAAGGATAATAGGTGGGTTAGTGGTAAGGGAAGCTAAACTATTAATTTGTGTCACTCTACTATCAAAAAAATGTCCTGTTTGTTTATTAATGGTATCTTGTGCCCATTGGACGTTATAGTAATCTTTAGGACAATCATTTCCAGTAATACGATAATATTTAATACCAGTATTAACGCGAACTCCATTACAAGCAATATATGGCTTGATATAATCATAAGGAGCGTCATAGCCAATATCACGATAAAATTCACGATAATTAACATCACCTGGATAACCATTAATAGAACTCCATACTTGCCTAGAAGATTCAATATCACGTCCAAAAGCAATAATGCCTTCAGGGGAAACAATAGGGGCAAAAGTACCATAAATAGGAGTAGGGTCTGCATATAGGATACCATGACTTTCAGTGATAATATATTGGATACCAAATTCTTTTAAGTATTTATCAGCTTCTGGAATGTAACCGCATTCAGGAAGCCAAATTCCACGAGGCTTTCTTCCAAAATATTTTTCATAAGTTTGTACACCAATAGCAATTTGTGCTTTTACAGTTTTTTCATTTACATAGAGAATAGGGAAATAACCATGAGTAGCACCACAAGTAATAATTTCCAAAACGCCAATATCTTGGAAATGTTTAAAACCCTGAATTAAGTTACAATGATAAATGTCTTTAAATAAATGCAAATCATTAGAATAACGGTTGAAGTAGTAGTAAGCAAGTTCATTTTCTTTTGCGTTTTCCTTTGTTCTTATAGTTTCCTTTTGAGCAAGCTCAATATGTGTTTCTAAATATTTGATATATTTTTCTTGTAGTAACTGATTATCAAGCATATTTAAAAGAGGGGGTGTCATTGACATGGTAACACGAAAGTCAACTTTTTCCTCCTCTAATTTTTGAAAGTTTATAAGTAGAGGAATATAGGTTTCTGAAATAGCTTCAAATAACCATTCTTCCTCTAGGTAATCATCGCTTTCAGGATGATGAATAAAAGGTAAATGTGCATGTAAGACAAAACTTACATAACCTTTTTTGGATGTCATTTATATTTCTCCTTTTTATCTATTTAAAAGTGGAACTGAATCCAGAAGAGGAAAGCCCCATTCCTAATTCGTCTCCATTTAGTTCGTTTTTGTAAATTTCTTTATATAAATCATAAATATTATAAACTTTTCCAATATTACTAATGAAAGATAGAGAAGAAATATCCTTCTCGACTTCACGATTACTTTTCACATCTCTAAAGAATACGGTTTTACCAAGTTTATCAAATAAAATATGGTCATTTGGAATATCGATTTCGTTAGAGGAAATAATATTAATAACAGAATTGGAAGTAGATATATTATGATGAATTGTTTTTCTAATTAATTGAACAGCATATTTGCAAGAACTATCATGAATATGAATATACCAGCTATTAGCGTAATCGTTAATTTCTGTTTCAAAAGAATAATTCATGGTTTCATTTGTAATAACTAAATAAGGTCTAGTATTTTGGAAAAATTCTTCTCCATATTGCTCTTGTAGTTTTTTTCTATCATCTTCAGAAATTTCCCAATAAACAAAAAGACTAGAAGGAGTTTGAGCTAATATTTTAACAATAGTTCTGTTATATGCTGCTGGTAAGTCATAATATTCTGGTGTAGTAATTGGTTTTGCTTTTTTGGTAGAAGTTCTTTTAGAAGTAGTCTTTTTAGTT
The DNA here is from genome assembly GCA_947388675.1 of uncultured Clostridium sp. Lineage (GTDB taxonomy): Bacteria > Bacillota > Clostridia > TANB77 > CAG-508 > CAG-273. Next base: position 3,584 of record CANDRW010000046.1, read on the forward strand.
GTTTCTTTTTTTGCAGTTGCTTTTTTAGTAGTTTTCTTAGTAGTGTCTTTTTTAGAAGTAGTTGATTTTTTTGTTGATGATTTAGAGGTACTAGTTTTAGGCGTAGAGGTTTTTGCCTTAGAAGAAGTATCTTTTTTTACTACTGCTTTTTTAGAGGTTGTCTTTTTGGTAGCTACTTTGTTAGCGGCTACCTTTTGGGATGCCTTAGAAGTGTCGGACTTTTCTGATTTTTTGGTATTTTTAATAGAAGTAGATTTTTTTTCTACTTCTACAACGTCTGTTTTCTTACTTCTTTTTGTTACTTTTTTTACTTCTTCATCTTTTGTTTCTCTTGGCATTTTTTCCTCCGTTTGCATCTCATAAAAACTATGATATAATCTTAACCTAAAATGAAAATAATTTCAATACAAAATGAGAATAAAGTCGAAAAAATTTTATGGAATAGAATTCCAATATTTTTCTTGTTAAAACCCTTGACAGTTTACAATAATCAGGATAAAATAAAAGGGTAAATAAATATATTCTAATAACCGATTAATTTAAGTTTAAAAAAGAAAATAAACATACAGTATTTACCAAAACTTAAAACACATTAGTGATATATATTTAGTACATTGAAAATTAAATAAGAAAGAGGTGTTTAGAGATTATGGATATCGTAATCAACATCGCCGTTTTTCTAATTTCAGCAGTGATTTTTACCTTTGTAGGAATGTACATTAGAAAGAAAGTTGCTGAGTCTAAAATGGAAAGTGCAGAAAATGAAGCAAAGAAAATACTTGAAATGGCAAACATAGAAGCAGAAAACAAGAAAAAAGAGGAAATCTTCAAAGCAAAAGAAGAAATTATGAATGCCAGAAAAGATTTAGACCAAGAGATTAGAGAAAGAAGAGGCGAAGTACAAAGTCAAGAAAGAAGATTAATTCAGAAAGAAGAAAACTTAGAAAGAAAATTAGACAACATGGAGAAGAAAGAGAAAGATTTAGAAAGGAAACATCAAGAAATTGATGAAAAGAAGAACGAAATCGAAGAAGTTCTAAATAAACAAATGGAAGAATTACAAAAAATTTCTGGATTAACCAAAGAAGATGCAAAAAAACAACTACTATCAGAGATGGAGATGCAATTAACTGCTGAAAAAGCAAATTTGGTTAGAAATATGGAAAACCAAGTGAAAGAAACAGCAGATAAAACTGCAAAAGAAGTGATTGGATATGCTATTCAAAAATGTGTAGCAGACCATACTTCTGAAACGACTGTATCTATTGTAGCTCTTCCAAATGATGATATGAAAGGAAGAATTATTGGTAGAGAAGGTAGAAATATCAAAACCTTAGAAACACTAACAGGTATTGATTTAATTATTGATGATACTCCAGAGGCAGTTGTTATTTCTGGCTTTGATCCACTAAGAAGAGAAGTTGCTAGAATTGCTCTTGAAAAATTAATTGAGGATGGAAGAATTCATCCAGCAAAAATTGAAGAAATGGTTGAAAAGGCGAAAGAAGAAATCAACCAAATCATCAAAGAAGAAGGAGAGAGAGCAATATTAGAAACAGGTGTAGTAAGCTTACCACAAGATTTGACATTATTAATTGGTAAACTAAAATATAGAACCAGTTATGGTCAAAATGTATTAAATCACTCTATTGAAGTTTCAAACTTAGCTAGAATTATGGCAGAGGAGTTGGGGTTAGACTCTACTTTAGCTAGACGAGCTGGTTTATTACATGATATAGGTAAAGCTCTAGACCACGATATGGAAGGAACACATGTTGAATTAGGTGTTGAAGTATTAAGAAAATACAAAGAAAATGAAAACGTTATCAATTGTGTACAAGCTCATCATGGGGATGTAGAGCCAAAAACAATTGAAGCTGTTTTAATTCAAGCAGCTGATGCAATTTCAGCTTCAAGACCAGGAGCAAGAAGAGAAACTTTAGAAGCATATATCAAGAGATTAGAGCAATTAGAAAATATTGCTGATTCTTTTGAAGGTGTAGATAAATCTTTTGCAATTCAAGATGGTAGAGAAATTAGAATTATTGTTAAACCTGAAAAGGTAGATGATAATCAAATGACTTTAATGGCAAGAGAGATTGCGAAGAAAGTTGAAGATGAAATGGAATATCCAGGACAAATCAAAGTAAATGTTGTAAGAGAAACCAGAGTAATTGATTATGCAAAATAGAAATAATGAATATACAAGAGTATAAAAACAAAAGGGCCAACCCGTGAAGGTTGGTCCTTTTGCTTGGTTCAAGGCTGACGAGGAAAAATATACGGAACCATTACTCCAGAACCTACGACAAGGAGCACTTCGGTTATCTGAACATGCAAGACAACGGTCTTGGTCAGATTCCAGTTCCGCTTGAGTTGTCTCTCAAGGTCAAAAACGAACCTAAGAAACTTAGTGCGCGACTCGGAGTTGTTCTCGAAAATGGGCTCAGCAAAGTGAATGGTTTCCTCTTTGATTTCCCTCCTTTTCCCATCGTACAAAACGATAGGAAGTTCAGCTGCCTTGGGAACATCCGACGGATTGACGCCAGATTCCCGAATGATTTCTGCAAACTTCATTTTAAGTTTGCACCTCCCTAAATAAATTTACCATTAACTAGGGAAAAACATAATGGTGTATCTATTATATCAAAGTTTTAAAGTTATGTAAAGTCAAAAGAGGCTTTTGGTGATAGTTTATGTCAAGATTTGTCGAACGATTTTTATATCACATCCATGCGGTTTAAAAACATAACAAAACCACATACAAAATGGAAACTTCGTGAAGAAAAATATAAAGAAGTTGTATTGTCAGAGTATTGGGAGTGGCATATAATAGAAATGCCTAAGGCTATTTAAGAATATCAAAATATTTAATAGGACAATTTCTTTTTATTGCCCGTAATATTACAGAAGGATTACAGCTATATATTTTTTACTATATCATATAAAAAATGTTGAAAAAATTGTAAAGATGAGATAAAATAAATATATGGATGAATAGAAAAGAAAAATAAAAGTTCACGATATTAACATAACAATTATATTATAGAATAATTGCTATATAAAGGTTTATAGGTAACCTTTAAGAAACCTAAATATATTTATACAAAGGGAAAAGTAGATGAGGAGAAAAACAAAAGAAGAAAATGGAATTACGTTAATAGCATTAGTTGTGACGATAGTGGTTCTTTTGATTTTGGTAGGAATAACGCTTACTTATGTAATGGGAGACAATGGAATTGTTAAACAGGCACAAGATGCTAAAGTCAGACATGAGATATCAAAATATCAAGAAGCAATAGATTTAACAAGAAAAGAAGTCCAATTAAATGAAGAACATTTTCGGTATTGTAATATTAGATGAACTGATTGAAAGAATTTATGTTCATGGAATTGTGCCAAGAGGAAATATTACAAAGCTAAATGAAAAAGAAGCAAGATTAGTAACAAAAGAAGGATATGTATTTATTATAACAGGGGAAACGACAACCTACATAGGAAGAGTGGAAGACGTATTGGGAAAGACAACGTATTATGTTGAATGGATAGATGAAAAAGGAAATACGATTAAAGAGGAAGAAAGAATAGCTAATACAGGAGATGAAGTATCAGTAACAGAAGATGATAAAATACTAGAATTCTATACTTTTGACGAATCAAATGTCAATAATATTTTTACTGCAATAGTAAATCAAGATAGTAATATAAGATTAAAATTATACTTCACAAAAAATGAAGTAGCAGAAGTAGCACCAACCAATATTTGTGCTGCAGTAAAAGGAGAGGTGCTTTCTTTCTTTAGCAGTGAAGAAAAAGCAAGAGCAACAAATCCAGATGACGTGTATTTAGACGTACATAAAATGGAGTTCTATGTAAATTGGAATAATACACAAAATAATATTCCATGGAAAGATAAAAAAATTACAAGGGTAGTTGTAGAAGATGAAATAGCACCAGTATCTACTGCATATTATTTCTGTGGACTAACAGAAGTGAAAGAAATAGAAAAATTAGAAAATTTAAAAACCAATAATACAACAAGTATGGAAAAGATGTTTTTCAATTGTAACAGCTTAGAACGTTTAGATTTATCAGGATTTAATACAAAAAATGTAGAAACTATGGATTCTATGTTTGCTAATTGCTACAATTTAGAAGAATTAAATGTTACGCCATTGAACACAGAAAATGTTACCAATATGAATTGTATGTTCCAAGCATGTAGAAAATTAACAACATTAAAATTAAATGCCTTAGATACTGGCAAAGTAACGCAAATGGCATATATGTTTCAAATCTCTACTGGATTAACTAGTTTGGATTTATCAAATTTTGATACCAAGAATGTAACTCGTATGGACTATATGTTTAATGGATGTTCTAATATAACAGAAATCAAACTATCAGAAAAATTTGATACAAGTAATGTAACAACAATGGAATCTATGTTTAGTAATTGCCAATCCCTAACTAATATGGATGTATCTAATTTTAATACAAGTAATGTAACAAATATGGCATATATGTTTGTAAACAATCGTAATTTAGTCAGTTTAAATGTATCTAATTTTAATACAAGTAATGTAACGAATATGGCAAGTATGTTTGAAAGCAATCATAATTTAGTCAGCTTAGATGTATCTAATTTTAATACAAGTAATGTAACAAATATGGCAAGTATGTTTGCAAGCAATCGTAATTTAGTCAGTTTAAATGTATCAAATTTTAATACAAGTAAAGTAACTGATATGGCGGGTATGTTTTTTGAATGCGAAAAGATAACAAACATAGATGTATCAAAGTTTGACACAAGTAAAGTAACCAACTTTAGAGGCATGTTTGATAATTGTATTAAGTTGAAAAGCATTAATGTATCAAATTTTAATACGAGCAACGCTACTGATATGCGTAGCATGTTTGGTGCATGTCATGAATTAGAAAACATAGATGTATCTAATTTTAATACAAGTAATGTAACAAATATGTTAGAAATGTTTAAGTATTGTATGAGACTAACAAAATTAGATTTAAGTAATTTTAATACAAGTAATGTAACAGATATGTCAGGTATGTTTGAAGGAAATCATAATTTGATTAGTCTAAATGTATCGAGTTTTAACATAAGTAAAGTAACTAATATGGCAAAAATGTTTTTTGAGTGTGTGAATTTAGAAAAATTAAATATTAGTAATTTAGATTTAACAAGCAACCAAATTAATAATAATGCAGAGGAAATTGCAAAAATATTTGGAGCGGTACCAGATGACACAGAGATTATAACAAATTCAAACATGAAAACTTGGTTACAAAAACATTATCCAAACTTTACTAATGTACATCAATAAAATAAAAAGTATCATATGATAGAAAAATAACAGAGAGGATCTGATAAGAAATGAACATATTAGCTGTAGGAGATTTAGTAGGAGAAAATGGATTAGAGAAATTAACAGAAGTTTTACCACAAATAAAAGAAGAATATAAAATAGACTTTGTTATTGTAAATAGTGAAAATGTAGCAGGAGGAATGGGAATTACTTTCAAAACTTTCAATAAGTTGTTAAAACTAGAAGTAGATTGTATGACTATGGGAAACCATACATGGGCTAAAAAAGATATTTTTGAATTTATTCATCATATAAAAATACTAAGACCAGCTAATTACTCTAAAGGACTACCAGGCAGAGGGTATTTTATTTATGAATGTAAAGGTAAGAAGATAGCAGTAATAGACTTAATTGGAAGAACAGATATGGGAGTATTATCAGAAAATCCATTCACAGTAGCAGAAGAAATAGTGAAGAAAATTTCAGAAAAAGCAGATATGATTTTTGTAGACTTTCATGCGGAAGCAACAGCAGAAAAAATTGCTATGAAACACTGTTTAGATGGGAAAGTAACTGCTCTATTTGGAACCCATACTCATGTACAAACAGCAGATGAAGAGATTACAGAAAAAGGAACAGGATATATTACAGATTTAGGAATGACAGGACCAAAAAATTCTGTGATTGGGATGGAAGTAGAAGCATCTGTAAAAAGATTTCAAACATCACTTCCAGAAAGATATAAATTAGCAGAAGGTGATTGTATTTTTAATGGTGTAGTATTTGAGATAAATGACGAAAATTGTCGAACAGAAAAGATTACTAGACTATTTATTAGATAAAGAAAGTAAAATGTAAAAAAACGCGATAACTTTTTCCATTTTTTTCCAAAAAAGACTAGACAAAATTATATAAATATATTATAACTATAACTGTTCACAAGAAACAAAAATAAAAATTATAGGAGGCAAAAAATGGAAATTTTAAAAATCTCATCAAAATCAAATCCAAATTCAGTAGCAGGAGCAATTGCTGGTTTGGTGAAAGAATCTAACAAAGCAGAAATGCAAGCAATTGGAGCAGGAGCTCTTAATCAAGCAGTAAAAGCAATCGCAATAGCAAGAGGATTTGTAGCACCAGCAGGCGTGGACTTAGTATGTATACCTGCCTTTGCAGAGGTTGAGGTAGAAGGAGAAGACAGAACAGGAATTAAACTAATAGTAGAAAGTAGAAAATAAAAAAAGGGTTTTTGATAAGGGAATAGTATATAAATAATAGGGGCACAAAAATATGAATGAATATTTTTGTGTCCTTTTGTATGAAATTCTTGAAAAAGAAATTACTTTAGTATATGATAAAATGTAACAGGAGAAAGGTATGAAAAAGAATAAAGTGAAATTATTTCTTTGCCTATGTGTCCTATTAGTAGTAATAGGAATAGTTATCTATTTGGTATTGGGAACAAAGCAAGAGGACAAGCAGAAAAGTGCTGAAATAAAATATGAAAAAACAAATATGATTACAAACTTTCGATTAGGCATTGCGAAATATGATAGCATTAATCCACATATTACACAAAACAAAGATATGATACAAATAGCTTCTCTTATTTTTGAACCATTATTAGTTATTACACAAGATTATAAGGTGGAAAATTGCTTAGCAAAAGAATGGTCAAAAGTATCGAATAAGAGTTATGTTATTAAGCTAAAAGAAAATATAAAATGGCAAAACGATAGTGACTTTACTGCAGAAGATGTCAAGTTTACTGTTGAAGAAATACAAAAGAATAAAAAATCTATTTATCTAGAAAATGTAAAAGATATTCAAAAAGTAGAGGTAGTAGATAATCATACTATTCGTTTAGAATTAAAAGAAGAGATTCCATTTTTTGAATACAGGCTAATTTTCCCAATCATATCTAAAAAGCAATATGAAGGGAAAGAAATAGAAAAATCTACAGAACTGCCAATTGGAACAGGAAAATATAAGATTACGAGATTAGACAAGGAAATTATAGAGCTAACCAAAAATGAGAATTGGTATAATATTGAAAAAGAAGATAGCAATATTAAAACAATTACCATTTCACTTTATGAAGATATGGGAGAAGTATATAATAACTTTAAACTAGGCAATATTGATTTGGTACACACTAGTAATCCTCAATATGAAGAATATATTGGTAGTATGGGATACCAAAAGAAACAATATCCAGGAAGAGAATATGATTATTTAGCTTTTAATTGTACAAATACCGTTCTTCAAAATGTAGAAGTAAGGCAAGCGATTCAAAAAGCAATTGATAAAGGAAAAATCGTTTCTTCAGTTTTAGAAGAAAAAGCATATGTAGCAAATTTTCCATTAGACTATGGACATTATTTAACAAAAGATTTAGAATGGGGAGAAGTTTTTAATCAAGAAGAGGCTAATAAAATTTTGCAGGATAGTGGCTGGCAATTTCAATATGGAATTTGGTCCAAAATAATAAATGGAAGGACACAAACTTTAAGTTTTACTATAACAGTTAGTCAAAGTAATCAACAAAGAATAAAAGTAGCAGAAGAAATAAAAAAACAATTAGAAGAAATAGGAATTCAAATTACAATTAAAAAAGTATCAGATAATGAGTACAAAAGAATATTAGCAAATCATCAATACGAAATTCTTCTAACAGGTGTGTATAATGGATATAGCCCTGAATTAAATAGTTTTCTAGGAGATGAAAATTTAGCCAATTATGAAAACGCAGAGATAAATACTTTATTAAAAGAAGTTAGTACTATGGCATCAGCAGAGTTGCAAAAAGAAGCTTATCAAAAAATAGCAGAAACTTGGAGAAGAGAAGTACCATACTTAGGACTATATCGCAATCAAGTAACTGTGGCTTATGGACAGACTGTAAGAGGAGATGTTACCCCTAATAATTATAGTATATTGTATCAGTTTAGTCAGTGGTATAGGCAGTAAGTTTTTAGACAAATAAAAAAGAAAAATAATAAATAATAAAAAATGCTTGACAAAAGAAAAAAATAGGATATAATAAGTACAAACATTCGTTTATAACACGGAAGAAAATAATCTGGTTAATAGAAAAACAGAGGAAAGAGTAAAGAGTAAAGAAAGTAAACTAGGAGGAAGAAAAAAATGAGTAATGAAAATCCAGAAAAAATGAAAGCGTTAGAAGCAGCATTAGGACAAATTGAAAAACAATTCGGTAAAGGTTCTGTTATGAAGTTGGGAGATTTTACAGCAATGAATGTAGAAGCAATTCCAACAGGAGCTTTGAGTTTAGATATTGCATTAGGAATTGGAGGAATTCCTAGAGGAAGAATTATAGAAGTGTTTGGTCCAGAATCTTCAGGAAAAACAACTTTAGCTTTACATGTTATTGCAGAAGCACAAAAAATGGGTGGAGAAGCAGCTTTTATTGATGCAGAGCATGCATTAGACCCAGTTTATGCAAAACATTTAGGGGTAGATATTGATAACTTAATTGTATCTCAGCCAGATACAGGTGAGCAAGCATTAGAAATTGCAGAGGCATTAGTAAGAAGTGGTGCATTAGATATTATTGTAGTAGATTCAGTTGCAGCATTAGTACCAAAAGCTGAAATTGATGGAGATATGGGAGATGCTCATGTTGGTTTACAAGCCAGATTAATGTCACAAGCTTTAAGAAAATTAGCAGGTGTTATTAACAAATCAAAATGTGTCATTGTATTTATCAATCAATTAAGAGAAAAAGTTGGTGTTATGTTTGGAAATCCAGAAACAACTCCAGGAGGAAGAGCATTAAAATTCTATGCTTCTGTTAGATTAGATATTAGAAGAATTGAAGCAATCAAACAAGAAGGAGAAGTTGTAGGAAATCGTACAAGGGTAAAGGTTGTTAAGAACAAAGTTGCGCCACCATTTAGAGAGGCTGAATTTGACATTGTTTATGGTAAAGGAATTTCAAAAGAAGGTAATTTATTAGATATTGCAGTTAACTTAGATATTATTGAAAAGAGTGGCTCATGGTTTAGTTACAATGGAGATAGAATTGGACAAGGTAGAGAAAATGTAAAAACATATTTAATGGATAATCCAAAGATTGCAGAAGAAGTAGAGAAAAAGATTAGAGATAATTATGCTACAGCTTTTGAAAAAAGTCTTGGAGATGAGGAAGTAGATCCAGAACAAGAAAAAGAGCCTGAAGAATAAGAAAAACGAAAAGAGGAGTAAAATAGAAGATGGCAGAGTTAAATAAAAACTCTTCTAGAGAAGAAATACGTGCCTATATTGATGGCATTATGCAAAGAGATAGGCAGGTAAAGGAGAAAGCGAAGGTAGAAAAAAGTAACTCAGAAAAGAATCAGCTTGATATGCAACAATTAAAAGCAGAAATAACTTCTCAAATTAAGCAAAAGCCAAAGAGTGATGATAATCAATTAGTAGAGTTTGATAATTTAAAGACAAAAGTATTGAAGTATATAGTATATAAGAAGAGAACGGAAAGAGAAGTAAGACAGAAGTTCTCTTCTTCTTCGATAAATCAAAATTTACTAGATGATGTAATTGAGAACTTAAAAGAAAATGGATATATTAATGATGAAGGATATATCCAAAGAGCAATGAATGAATTTTTAGCTATTAATACGCTTTCTTTAAAAGAAATTAGAAACAAGCTATATGCAAAAGGCCTAGAACGTGATATAATAGATACATACTTTTCAAACCATGCAGAACAATTAGAAGAATATGAAATAGCATGTGCTAAAAAAATAGCAATCAAAAAACAAACCCAAATGGAACAGACAGATATTGAAAACTTTCTATATCGCAAAGGATATACAAAAGAAAGTGTACGATTAGCTTTTGAAGATTAATGCGCTAAAAAAAGTAAAAGCTTCGATTGAAGAGGAAATCAGGAAGTTGAGAAAAGGAACAAATACAAAAAAGGAAAGAAAGAAATGCAAAATGTACTAACATTAGAAACAAATAAATATAAAATTAAGATAGAGAATTTTGAAGGTCCTCTTGATTTATTATGCCATTTGATAGATAAAAATAAAATGGATATTTGTGAAATTAAGATTAGTGAAATTACAGACCAATATATTCAATACTTAAATGAAATGGAAAAAATGAACTTAGAGATTGCGAGCGAGTTTCTAATTATGGCTTCTACCTTGCTATACTTAAAGTCAAAATCTTTATTACCTAAAACGAATGAAGAAGATGAAAAAGAATTAACAGAAGAAGAGCTACTAAGAAGAATTATAGAGTATAAAAAGTATAAAGAGATTACAAAAAAGTTTAGGGAAGCAGTAGAAGAAAATTCTCAAAGATTTTTCAAATTACCAGAAGAAATTGAACTTCCAAAACAAAAGTTAGAAGTGAATTATAGCAAAGAGATTATACCTGAAATTTACCAAAAATTAGTAGAAAGAAATGAGCAAAAGCAAAATCAAAATGCACAAAATATTGAAAAAATTGCAATTACAGATACCTATACAGTAGAAAGTAAAGTAAAGGTAATGTTTAGAGAGTTATTACATAAAAAACGTTTTGTATTTAACAAGTTGTTTTCTACTAAAAAGTGTAATAAACAAGAAGTGGTTACTGCATTTACAGGACTATTAGAACTATCTAGAAGAAGCAAAGTTTTAACAGATCAAGAAGAACTTTTTGGAGATATTAATGTAGAAAAGGCAAAAAGAAAGATGGGGTAATATTTGATAGAATAAAAAGGAGAACGATTGCATTATATAGGAAAGTTAAATAAAAATAAAATTGGCAAATATGCTAATAAAATTGCAACTTTTGATGTTATTTTAACAGAGGAAAGAAGATTACATATATATACAAATCATACAAAAGATTATGAACAAATTATAAAGAACATTGATAGCGTGGTATTAAGACCAAATGAGGTGCTAGAAGACTTGAAACATAAAGATACTCTATTATTTATTGGAAAATTGGAACAAGATAATTTAAATGTTGTGATTAAACTCAATGTGGTTGATGACAAAAGCCATCCAAAAAATTCAGTGATGACAGCTTGGATAATAAGGGAAAAGAATCTTCAAAAACTAAGAAAAAATACTCAAATTATTTACAAGAATGAATAAAAATGATATAATAATAGTACAATAAAATAGTTATTTGAAGTAGAGAATGTGCTGCTACACACCTAGCAATAGGTCAAAAGAAATGTTGGAAAGGGCACACCAGCCAAATAACAAAGACGAAGAGCTATGAAAACATAGCTCTTTAGTTGTAAAGAAATATAATGTAAGTTTACTGTGATTTGATTAAAAATAACAAAACAGGGAAAACTAATACCAAATAACTTCGAGAAAAAGGAGGTTATCAAATGGTATTAGTTTTTATTTTATTAGCACTGTTTATTATCCTATTAACGCTCTTCTTTTTAATATTATTATCTACATTTCACATAGAGATACGAAATTTTAGTCTAACCAATATGAAAGAAGAGAAATTAGACAAAAATTATGCAGTTATTTTATCACTCTATTTAGGTAATAAGATAAAATGGATAAGTATTCACTTAAATGACAAGAAATTAAGAAAAACGTATAGCAAAATGAAATTAGAAAAGATAGATTTGAAAAAATTAGAAAAAGATTTTAGATGGGAAGATTTAAGAGTAGTTAGAAAATTACAGCCAAAGATATCTAATCTGAAATTAAATATGCAAATAGGAGTAGAAAATCCAGTAGTTACTGCGTTTACCGTTACAAGTTTATGTTCTATTATTTCAATTTTGTTACCATATGTAGCAACTAATATGAAAAAACAAAATTATGAGTATACAATTGTGCCAATTTATCAAAATCAAAATTTATATAAAATTCAATTTGATTGTATAATTCAGGTAAAAATGGTACATATTATAAATGTAATCAGTAGTTTTTTAAAGAAAGGAAGAAGTGATTTAAATGAACGAACAACATCCCATAGAAGGTCTTATGGTTACAGCTATGAATAGTATTCAAGACATGATTGATGTCAATACTATTATAGGGGAACCAATAGAGACAACTAATAATGTGATTATTATTCCGATTTCCAAAGTTGGATTTGGATTTGCAGCAGGTGGAAGCGAATTTAAAGGTGAAACAATTAATGAGTACACCAAAAAAGAAAAAGAGGAAGCCATTCAATATAGGTTACCATTTGGTGGTGGAAGTGGAGCAGGTGTCTCTATTTCGCCAATTGCCTTTTTGGTCGTACAACAAAACACAGTTAAATTACTACCAGTAGAACATTGTTCTTCAGTAGATAGATTATTAGACTATGTACCAGATTTAATGGACAAGTTAAATAATTTTTTAAACAAGAATATGCAAAATAAAAAAGAAGAGAAAAGGGAAGAGCTAAGGAGCCAAGAAAGAGCAAGAAAAGATTTGAAAGAAACTTTAGAAACTATTTCAGAAACAGTACCAACTCCTAATAATATTAATAATAAAACAAGACCAAGACGTAGTAAAATGCCAAAGCAAGAAGCAATTACTTATGAATATGAGTATGATGAAACTGAAGGCGAAAATCAAAGATTTGAAGAATAAAAATTAGAAACCTTGTAATATTTTTATATTATGGGGTTTTTTTATATTTTGCTTGCGAAATGTAAATAAAAAAGATATAATCCTAGTAGATTAAATAGAGGTAGTTGATTAGAAATGAACAATGTATGACCAATATGTTTGATAAAAATAGAGAAGTAAGGTATCATTAACAATATGATGTTCTAAGAACGTGCAAGAAGAAATAAAGGTGGGCTATTAGATTATTGTAAGTTAGATACACTAGCGATGGTTAAAGACTGGGAGAAACTAAAGGAAGTG
>CANDRW010000047.1 GCA_947388675.1 uncultured Clostridium sp.
CACAACTAAATGCATTTTTCTTATGTCAATCGTGCATTCAACTTTTTATTTAACCAGAAATTATAAGGTAAATAAATCTTTAATAACTTCGCCTGCCAAAATTAAACCAGCAACAGAAGGTACAAAACTAATACTAGCAGGCGTTTGTTTATTTTCCTCATCAAAACGTTGTGGTATTTCTTTAGAATAGACTACTTTTAAATGTGGTATTCCACGTGCTTTTAATTCTTTTCGCATGACTTTTGCAAGTGGGCACACGGAAGTTTTTGTGATATCAGCTACTTCAAACAAGGTAGGGTCTAACTTATTTCCAGTTCCCATACAAGAAATAATAGGAATGTGTTGTTTACTTGCTTCTTCTACTAAAGAAAGTTTAGAGCTTACAGTATCAATAGCATCTACAATATAATCATAGGGATTAGAAAAAAGTTCTTTATCTTGTGTAGCATCATAAAAAGTTTGATAAGTAGTAATTTCTACGTTAAGATTAATTTTTAATAATCTTTCTTTTGCAACTTCTACTTTAGGTTTACCAATCGTTATAGTATCAGCAATTAATTGACGGTTGATATTAGTAATGTCAACAACGTCCTTATCTACTAAGGTAAGATGACCAATACCACTACGACAAAGTGCTTCAACTGTATAAGAGCCAACACCTCCTAAACCAAATACTGCTACATGAGCATTTTTTAATTTTTCAATATTTTCTTTTCCAATTAAGTATTCTGTACGATTTAACCAATCTTCCATAATATGAACTCCTTCGATAGACTAAATTATATCATCAATATTAATAAGGGTCAATATAGAACAAACAAAAATTTGCAACAAGGCTTGCATTTTTTTTATTTTGTGATAAAATAATCAAAAAAGTAAACGAGGAGAGAATTATGTTAGCATATGTAAAAGGAACTTTAGAAATAAAAACAAAGGGATATATTGTAGTAGAAACAAATGGAATTGGTTATAAAATATTTATGCCAGAATCCACAATTGAAAAACTGGGAGCAATAGGAGAACAGATTAAGATTTTTACTTTTATGAGAGTAAGAGAAGATGATGTTAGTTTATATGGGTTCATAACCAATGAAGAATTAAGAATGTTTGAACTTTTATTAAGTGTTAGTGGAATAGGTGCAAAAGGGGCATTAACCATTTTATCGAATATTACACCATCACAATTTGCTTTAGCAGTAATTAGCAATGATGTAGGAATGTTAAAAAAATTACCAGGAATTGGACCTAAAACAGCACAAAGGACGATTTTAGAATTAAAAGATAAATTAAAGAAAGAACAAGAAATTGCAGTAACAACAGAAGAAGAGGAGAGCTCTTTCCAAGAAGCAATACTAGAAGACGAAAAAGTATCAGAAGCAGTAAGTGCATTGCAAGTATTAGGCTATAGTAGAAAAGAAATAGCAGGAGCGTTAGAGAAAATGGATATGAAGTCTTTAAGCGTAGAAGATATTATTCGTAAAGGGTTGTCAGTTTTGGGACGTTCTTAAAAAGTGACAAAAGTGTCAGTTTAACCTACGTCCCTAAAGTGACAAAAGTGTCAGTTTTGGGGACACACTTTAGTACTTTGTGAAGGAGAAGAATTATGGATTTAAGTAAGCCATTAGCTTATAGAATGAGCCCTAAAACATTAGATGACTATGTAGGGCAAGAACATATATTAGGTAAGGATAAAATTTTATATCGTACAATTAAAGCAGATAGATTATCTAGCATTATCTTGTGGGGACCTCCAGGTTGTGGAAAGACCTCATTAGCAAGGGTAATTAGTAATACTACAAAATATAAATTTATCAAGATTAATGCAGTGACCTCTGGCGTGTCAGATATTAAAAATGCAGTGGAAACAGCACAAAATGTATTATTAAATCCGTCAGGAAAATGTATTTTATTCATTGATGAGATTCACCGTTTCAATAAATTACAGCAAGACGCACTTCTTCCCTTTGTAGAAAATGGAACTGTCATATTAATTGGTGCTACAACTGAAAATCCATATTTTGAAGTTAACAAAGCTTTGATTTCAAGGTCTATGGTATTTCATTTACAACCACTAACAGATGAAGATATATTCCAAGTATTAAAAAAGTCTTTAACATCATCAGAAGGCTTAGCAAGTTATACAATTGAAGTGGAAGATAGTACTCTTCAAAAACTAGCACAAACTTCTAATGGAGATGTAAGAACAGCATTAAATGGATTAGAAGTAGCAGTACTTACTACACAAATGAATGAAAAAGGCGTCATTGTATTAACAGATGAAATTGTCAAAGAATGTGTGCAAACGAGGAAAGCAGTTTTTGATAAAAATGGGGATAGTCATTATGATAATATTAGTGCATTTATTAAATCTATGCGTGGAACTGACCCAGATGCAGCACTATTTTATTTAGCAAGAGCATTAAATGCAGGAGAAGACCCAGTATTTATGGCTAGAAGAATTGTGATTGCGGCAGCAGAAGATGTAGGAATGGCAAATCCAAATGCATTAGTAGTAGCAACATCAGCTATGCAAGCAGTAACTATGGTAGGAATGCCAGAAGCAAGAATTATTTTAGCAGAAGCAGCGGTATATGTAGCAACCTCCAAAAAATCAAATGCTTCTTATTTAGGAATTAATAGAGCATTAGAAGATGTGGCGAATAAAGATACTGGAACAATTCCAATGCATATACGAAATGCGCCAGCAGAGGGGATGGCGAAAGAAGGGTATGGAGTAGGATATAAATATCCGCATGATTATCCAGGACACTTTGTGGAACAGCAGTATTTACCAGATAAAATGATGGGAACAAAATATTATATTCCAGATGATACAGTAGAGTAGAATGTGAATGATTATTTTATCACTTTAGCGATTAGAAATAGAAAGAAGTGACACTAGCTTTTACACTAGCGCCTCTTCTTTTTATTTCTTTCACACAATGTGCGAAAGAGTAGGAGCATTAGCCGATATCATCCTCTGTCAGAGGAGAACCAAACTTTTTCAGCTGAGAGAAGGACCTTCCTTTAGGCTTACCATGATGTTTCTGACTTTTGGCTTTGTCGCTTTTGCGAACAATAGGACCGTAATGCTTGTCCTTACTGGTATGATTTTTCTTTCCAGTGGGATACAAACGGGAAGGACCAAGGTCAGTAATCTCATAGCGAGCGCTGCCTCCCAAAGGAGGAGTGGGGTCTTCAACAACAGTTTTTTTCTCCGTATCCTCAATGTCTTCGTGAGGAATGAAAGGCTCGGGCTCACCAACAGGGGTGCGAGCAATGCGGGCCAGTTCAGCACGATACTGGGACCACATAGAAAGTTCCTGTTGGGCGATACGCAGTTCTTCTGGAGAGGGCTGAATCACCTCTGCTTTAGTAGCAGTGCTACACAACACTTTGTCAGTCCTTCGGTTTGCCTTACTGCAAGTACTCATGAATATTGCTCCTTTCAATGAGATATGTATAATATTATAGCAACATCGAAAGTGAGAGTCAAGACTAAAAGACAAGAAAAAAGTCGACTTCCCTAAGAAATCGACTTTTTCTTTTAATTATCACTTTTTTTATCTTTAAATATTTCAGAAACACTACCTAAGCTACTTAATGCTTTTGTTGCTTCAAAAGGGATAAATATCTTGTTAGCTTCACCATTTGCCACTTCTTTTAATGCTTCTAAAGATTTTAATTGAACTAACTTATCACTAGGATTTGATTTCATCATAGCATCATATACTAAATGAATTTCTTCAGCTTTTGCTTCAGCTACTTTCTTAATGGCTTCAGCTTCACCAGTTGCACGTCTTATTTTTGATTCCTTATCAGCTTCAGCTTCTAAAATAGCAGCTTCCTTTTTACCTTCAGCAAGAGTGATAGCAGATTGTCTTTCACCTTCAGCTTGAAGAATTAAAGCTCTTTTATTTCTTTCTGCATTCATTTGTTTTTCCATAGCATCACGAATGTCAGCAGGTGGAGTAATATCTTTAATTTCAACTCTATCTACTTTACAACCCCATTGGTCAGTTGCTTCATCTAAGATAACTCTTAATTTATCATTAATAGCATCACGAGAACTAAATGTATCATCTAAATCCATTTTACCAACAATATCACGGATAGTTGTAATTGCTAAATATTCAATACCTTTCTTTAAACTTTGAATTTCATAAACTGCTTTAGCAGGGTCTGTTACTCTGTAGAATACTACAGTATCAATAGTAATAGTAACATTATCTTGTGTAATTACACCTTGTGGTGGAATATCCATTGTTTGTTGTTTTAAACTTACTACACTACGTACATGGTCTACAAATGGAATAATAATGGTAAGACCAGCATCAGCTACTTTATGAAACTTACCAAGTCTTTCTATAATGTATACTTCTGATTGTTTTACTATTTTAATTGTGTTAAATGCAATAATTAAAATAATAACTAATAGGACTAACAAAATCCACATAAAATTTTCCTCCTTTTATTTTATAAAATATTAATAACATAAATTAAACATTTTCTTCTACAGGTTTTGAAGTTTTAGCAGATACAACAGCTTTTACACCATCAATTGCTAATACAAAAACCTCTGTATCTTTGGCAATAATTTCTTCATTTTGACATTTAGCAGACCAAACTTGACCATCTACTTTGATTTGTCCTGTACTTTGGGTAGAATTGATGTCTTGTAAGACAATTGCTTTTTTACCAACAATAGAGAAGGCATTCGTTACTATTGTTTTACTTTTTTGATTAAGTTTTCTAGCAAGTGGTCTAGTAAAGAAAATGAACACAGCGGATGAAATAACAAATACAGTAGTTTGAACAATAATATTGTCAGTAAAGAAACTGGTAATCATGCCACAGAAACTACCAGCACTTAACCAAATAACTAAAAATCCTGGAGTGATAATTTCTGCAACGGCAAAAATGCCAATTAAAAGTAACCAAATTGTCCACATAGAAATAAATCTCCTTTTTATTAATTTGCAATTTATATTATACTATATTCTAGAACAAATTGGAATATGTTTTGCAAAAAAATGTCGAGAATTTAACTAATGATTTGTTGTTAAAAGATATATTTTATGATATAAAGTTATTAAAAATCATTTGGAGAAAAATATGGAAAAAAATAATTTTTATTATACTTTTAAAAAGATTATAAGAGAATGCAATGTGACTAATACCTATAAAATGGCTTGGGCGAAAGCGATTGTTGAGATAGCTTGTGAGAGTACACCAACCCAAGAAGTTACTACAATATATTTAAAAGATATAGCAGAAAAAATGATGAAATATTACTGGAATCAAACTATATTTTTTAATTTAGTTCAAGGAAGCAATTTGCAAGAAACACCATTAATTGTACAGCATGTTAAAGAATTAATAAAAAAGTATTATGATAGTAGAGAGACTAAAAAACCAGAAAGGTTTGAGAGAATAGAAGAATATTTAAAAAGTAATATGGAAAAGGAATATGCTCAATGTCTAATTCAAGTAACCAAGACATTAAAAGCAGATGTAAGTTGGAGATTTACTGTGATAAGAGGAGAAAATAATAATGGAATATATCAATAAAAAAAAGGTGACAAAAAACTAGAAATACTAACAGAGAACCTAAAGACATTGCAAGAAAACTGTGAAGATTTATTTGACTTAATTAATTATAGATGGGGAATGATATTAGAAACCTTTAATACTGCACCAAGAATTAATAAAAAGGTAAAAATTATAGACGAACAGGCGATAAAAAGAAATTCTTTATCAAAATTTAAGAAATATTTAGATGTAGAAAATCCGACAAGAAAGTGTTTTTTATGTGGAAAAGAGATTAAAGAGGAAGAGCTAAGCATAGATCATGTTGTTCCTTGGTCATATTTATATTCAGACGATTTATGGAATTTAGTGTATGTGCATAAATCATGTAATTCGACTAAAAACAATGTAATACCATTAGAAGTTGAAATTATTAAGTTAGAAGAAAGAAACAAGGAGATGTTACAAGAATTAAAGCAACAAGGAAAACAAGATAAGATAATGGATGAACTAGAATTAGCAATTGAAAAAAATTATGTAAGAAAATTTTGGATAGGTTGCAAAAGTTAAGAAAAAATCTTGCTTTTCTTATAGAAACATGTTAAAATATTTGAGAAAATAAAAAACCAAGAAAAAAGCAAAGTAAGTAAAAGAAACTTTGAAACAGAGAGATAAACCATTGGTTGAGAGTTTATTATCATAACTTTTATTGAAATTTCACTTTTTTAGGACTTTTTTTGAAATGCCAAAGTAGGAAAAAGCGTTAGCCACGTTATAGCTATAATGAGATTAGTAAATAAAAACTAATAAAATTAGGTGGTACCACGAGTTATTCGTCCTAAATAAGGATGGAATAACTCGTTTTTGTCAGTTGAGGGACGTTCCTTAAAAATGACAAAGATGTCAGTTTAACCTACGTCCCCAAAACTGACAAAAGTGTCACTTTTGGGGACACACCTTAAAATAGAAGGAGGAAAACAAATGCAAGAGCAAATTTCACAAATTAAAGAAAAGGCTTTAGAGGCAATTCAAAATGCAAAAAATGCCAAAGAGCTAGATGAAGTAAGAGTACAGTATTTAGGAAAAAAAGGAGAACTTACTTTAATTTTAAGAAGCATGGGAGGTCTTAGCCCAGAAGAGAGACCAGTTGTAGGAAGTCTAGTAAATCAAGTAAGAGATGAACTTGAAGCCAAGATTGAAGAAGGAGAAAAGAGCTTTGCTAATAAGGCGATTGAAGAACGACTAGCTACAGAAAACATAGATGTAACAGAACCAAGTAAAAAAATGACACTTGGAAGTGTACATCCAATTACACAAGTAGTAAATGATGTTAAAGATATTTTCATTGGTATGGGATACAAAATTGCAGATGGGCCAGAGGTGGAACTTGCAATATATAACTTCGATAAACTAAATACACCACCAGATCATCCTGCAAGAGATGTACAAGATACTTTCTATATTACAGATGATATTGTACTTCGTTCTCAAACATCACCAGTACAAGCAAGAGTAATGGAAAGTCAAAAGCCTCCAATTAAAATTATATGTCCAGGAAGTGTATATCGTTCAGACAGCGTAGATGCAACTCACTCACCAGTATTCCATCAAATTGAAGGACTAGTAATTGATAAGAATATTTCTATGGCAGATTTAAAAGGAACTTTAGCAATGTTTGCTAAAAAATGTCTAGGAGAGAAAACAGAAATTAGATTTAGACCGCATCATTTCCCATTTACAGAGCCAAGTGCAGAAGCAGATGTATCATGCTTTGTATGTGGAGGAAAAGGTTGTAGAGTATGTAAAGGAGAAGGATGGATAGAACTTTTAGGATGTGGAATGGTACATCCTAATGTGCTTCGTAATTGCAACATTGACCCAGAAGAATATTCAGGCTTTGCCTTTGGCTTTGGCGTAGAAAGAATAGCTATGGCTAAATTCGGCATTGATGATATGAGATTATTATATGAAAACGATGTAAGATTTTTAAAACAATTTTAGTGTCAGTGTCACACTTGGGGACACATGTCGCACTTGGGGACGTTAGTTTGTGCGACATTTGGGTAAAATAGAATGTCATACTTAGGGACATATGTCGCACAAACTAACGTCCCCAAGTGCGACAAATGAAGGAGGAAAGTAAATTGAAAGCAAGTATAGAATGGTTAAAAGAATATTCTGATATTAATGTAACCGCTAAAGAACTAGGAGATATTTTGACAATGACTGGTTCTAAAGTAGAAACTATAGAAGAACAAGGCGGAGATATTCAAAATGTAGTAGTAGGAAAGATTTTAGAAATTAAACCACACTTAGATTCTGACCATATGGTAGTGACAAAAGTAGATGTAGGAAATGGAGAGGTTGTGCAAATTGTAACAGGGGCAAATAATATTCATGAAAATGATATAGTTCCTATTGCAAAAGATGGCTCTACTTTACCAGGAGGGGTGCAAATCAAAACTGGTAAATTAAGAGGAGTAGATTCATGTGGAATGATGTGCTCTGTGGGAGAATTGGGATTAGATGTTCATAATTATCCTGGACAAATTGAAGATGGCATTATGATATTAGCTTCAGAACAAAATGAGAAAATAGGGAAGAATGAAGAACTAGAAAAGAGTTTAGGAAAAGATATTAGGGAAGTGTTAGGTTTAAATCAAACAATTATTGATTTTGAAATTACGCCTAATAGACCAGATTGTTTATCTATAGAAGGTTTGGGAAGAGAGACAGCAGTGTCTTTAAAAGAAGCTTTTAAAAATCCACGTAAGAATCTAGAAGAAATGAAAGTACCAGACAAAGATAATATTGAAGGATTAACAGTTAGCATTGAAGCACCAGACCTTTGCTATAGATATATTGCAAGAATAGTGAAGAATGTAAAAATTGGACCTTCACCAGAGTGGATGGTAAAAAGATTAAATAGTTGTGGTGTAAGAAGTATTAATAATATTGTAGACATTACAAATTATGTTATGCTTGAACTAGGGCAACCAATGCATGCATTTGATATTAATTCAATTGAAGGAAAACATATTACAGTAAGACGTGCTAAAAAAGATGAGAAGATTATAACATTAGATGACCAAGAAAGACAATTAAATGAAACTATGTTAGTAATTGCAGATGAAAAGAAACCAGTAGCAATTGCAGGAGTCATGGGCGGTCAAAATTCAGAGATAGAAAATGATACTCAAACTGTTGTGTTTGAATCAGCAGTATTTTATGGCGGAAGTGTTAGAAAAACAGCTAAAGCAGTTGGACTAAGAACAGAAGCTTCAAGCCGTTATGAAAAAGGCTTATCACCTGAGAATGCATTAAAGGTAGTTAACCGTGCTGTAGAACTAGTAGAACAATTAGGGGCAGGAGAAGCAGTAGAAGGTAAAGTTGATGTATATCCAACCAAGCAAAAGGTAAATCAAATTCCTTTACAAGTAGAAAGAATTAACAACTTACTTGGTATTCAAGCTACCAAAGAGGAAATGATAGACATCTTAGAAAAATTAGAAATGAAGGTAGAAAAGGATACTGTTATTCCTCCATATTTTAGACAAGATGTAGAACAATTAGCAGATGTTGCTGAAGAAGTATTAAGATTTCATGGATATGATAAATTAGGAACGACATTGATTAATAGTGAAACAACTTTGGGTGGAAAGAATAAAGAACAGACAATTCAAGATAAAGTGGCAGGACTATTAGTTAATCTTGGGTTATCAGAGATTTGTACCTTTGGATTTATTAGTGAAAGAGACTTAGAGAAATGTAATGTTACAGGAGAGAATGAATATTTGAAAGCAGCAGTTCATATTCAAAATCCATTAAGTGAAGATTACACAATGATGAAAACAACTTCTGTTCCAACTATGATGCAAATGCTTCAAAACAACAATAATTACAAGAATAAAGAGGTAAGATTATTTGATATTTCTAGAACTTACCAAAATAAAAATGAAGCATTGTCAAAAGGTGAGCTACCATTAGAAAATAACATTTTGACTATTGGAATGTATAGCGATAACGAAGATTTCTATACTTTAAAAGGCTTAGTAGAAAACGTTTTAGAAGTAGCTGGAATGGCAAGATTTGACGTGAGAAAAGAAGTAAATAACAAGATGTATCATCCAGGAAGATGTGCTAATATTAATGTGGGAAATGATGTTGTTGCTACTTTAGGAGAAGCAAACCCATTGCTAACTAGAAATTATGATATTTCGCAAAGAATATTGTTAGCAGAAATTAACTTAGATAAGATTACTAAATATGCAAGAAACAATAAAAAGTATGCACCAATTACGAAATTCCCAGCTGTGGAAAGAGATATTAGTATGGTAGTAGATGAAGCAGTTGAAGTAGGAAAAATAGAAGCGGTTATTCAAAAGAAGTCAAAGAAAATGCTAGAAGAAGCAAAATTATTTGATATTTATAGAAGTGAAAAACTAGGAGAAAACAAAAAGAGCGTTGCCTATAGTTTAAAATTCAGAGTGCCTGATAGAACTTTAAAAGATGAAGAGATCAATAGTATTATGGCAGAGATTATAGCTGAATTAGAAAAGAGTTTAGGGGCAGAATTAAGAAAATAGGAAAAAATAAATAGAAACAATACTTGAAAATTAGTGAAGTATTGTTTCTATTTGTTTTTTAATGCGAATTGGTTTGTGCTTTGAAAAGTATTCTATTGGCCAGCATTACAATTATTTTTTCGGTAGCAGACAAAGTATAGCCAGCATTTTGGCGAGTAATTAATTTTCCTCCCTTTAATAGAAGATTTGCATCTGCATACAAGTAGACACTTTTGGTGAAAAGAAAACAAAATCCAATAAAGGCAAGTACTATGACAAGGAATAAAGCAATCGTAGTAGGTGCTTTGAATGCTGAAAAAGTATAAGTGCTTAGGATAGGGACAAGAAACATAATACAATAACAAAATGTCCCTAAAATGAATAGAACATGTCCTTGCAATTTTTTCCGTTTCGCTAGAGTTCTCATAGTATAAGAACCCTCCTTTCAAAAAAATAATAAAAGTATTATATAAAGAAAAATAGAAGAAGTCAAGGGATATAAGCAATAGCTTAGAAATTCATGAGAATATTTGCTTATTAAAATACACCTCGAAATATTAGACTTTTTGTCTAACATTTGGGTATATTTCAATTACTTTTTTATTTTAAAAGTTTTCAATCCACTTATTTAAAATCTCTTTGGCAAGATTTGCTGTTTTATTATCTATATCGAATACAGGATTGTATTCAACTAAATCAGCAGATTTAATAAGATTTGCATATTTTACAATTTCATCTACTAGTTCATATGTCTCTTTTAAGTTGATACCATCTTTAGCAGGAACAGATACTCCAGGAGCGAAGTTTGGGTCAATTAAGTCTAAATCAAAACTAATATGAACACCATTAGTGCCATTAGAAGCAATTTCAAAAGCTTTTTTACAGATTTCTCTAGCACCATATTTTTGAATATCTTTAGTAGAAAATACTGTAACGCCAGCTTCTAAAACATTTTCCCACTCCCAAGGGTCGATATCTCTACCACCAACAATAACAGTATGTTTCGGGTCGTAAAAAGGACCTTTATGAAAATCTGATAAAATATCTTTTTCAAAATGAGTTGCTACAGCTAGTGGAAGTCCATGTAAGTTACCTGTAACTGAGGTAGTATAGGTGTTATAATCTGCATGAGAGTCAAACCAAATCATGCCTAAATTTTGGTGTCTTTTGATAGATGCTAGGCTAGACGCAATTGCTATAATATGATCCCCACCAACAGTGAGAGGAAATTCGTCAGCTTCTAGTACTTGTAATACCTGCTTATATAACTTTTCATTGAATTCATTAATTTGTTCTAAGTTTCTTTTTTCATTTTTAGTATCTAAAGCCTTAACTGATAAAACTAAATCATGCATCTTTTTTTGATATGACTTTATTTCTTCTGTAGTCATTTTTTCTTCAAAATGTAGTTCATGCATAGAGAGCAAAAGACGATTGAATTCTTGTACAAAATCATTAATTTCTTGGCAAGAATGAATTTGGTTTTTAGGATTTGCTTCTTTTTTTATCTGATTGTCTCTAATAGTATATTGATTAGAAATATTAGAAGAACATAAATCCTTTGTTAGTATTTGGGCTCCTAAGCTAGCGCCATTTACGTGAACGCCCAAATCGGTGCAGCTATTTATAATTGCAATTTTTTTCATTTTAAACCTCATATAAAATTTTTGAACAATGGTGATGATAATTATCAAACACTAGTAGTTACAATATAAGAGATTATACCATGGAAATAAAAAAGGTCAACAAAATAAAAAAATAATTTTCTTTTTATTTTATTGAAAAAATAAAGCTTTTATGCTATAACTAAATTATAGGTGTGGACAAACATCTATAATACAAATAGAAACCTAAGTAGGAGGAAATAGCAAATGGCAAAAGAGCAAAAAAATAAAAAAGATATTGGAAAGTTAGCTACTAAGATTATGGCAATTATTTTAGCAGTGATGATGGTATTATCTATTGCAGCAACATTAATTTTCTATATTGTAGCAAGATAATAAAAAAGAGGTAAGATATGTTCGAAAATGTAAATGTCAGTTGGACAGGAATTTGGCAAGCTATTACAGGATATATGACAGATTTATCACAAAATCCGTTTCGATTAATAACCTTAATACTAGATTTAGTTATTGTAGGTTATTTGATTTATAAGTTCATACTATATGCAAAGAAAACAAGAGCATGGCAGTTATTAAAAGGAATTATATGGGTTATTGCTATTGTTGTTTTTAGTGAAGTATTACAATTAAGAATTTTGAATTTCTTTTTAACTTTTTTTATGCCTTATGGTGTCATTGCTTTAATTGTCATTTTTCAACCAGAACTTAGAAGAATGCTAGAACAAATAGGTACAAATAGAATCACGAAATATTTTGGCTTTGACAAAGATTTAGCAACCAAAACGAAAGAAGATATTTATAAAATTGTGATTGCAACATCAGAGCTTGCAAAAGCGAAAACAGGTGGATTAATTGTTTTAGAAAGAGATATTCAAATTAATGATATAGCAGATACTGGTGTTAAAATAGACTCAGAAGTATCACCACAATTACTGGTTAATTTGTTTACTCCTAATACTCCATTACATGATGGTGCAGTTATCATATCTAACAACAAAATTGCAGCTGCTGCTTGTATTTTGCCATTGGCAAATGATAAAGACATTGCAAAAGAACTAGGAACAAGGCACCGCGCAGGTTTGGGTATTTCAAAGGAATCTGATGCTATAGTTGTTATTGTTTCAGAAGAGACAGGTAAAATTTCAGTTGCTAAAGAGGGAACTTTAATTGTAGATGTAAAAGAAGATAGCCTAAAAAATATTTTGATAAAACATATTGTTACCAAAAGATTTGGAGACGAAAAGTTAAAAAGAGTGGAAAAAGTGAAAGCAAGAAAACAACAAAGCATGGAACAGAATAAAATAGAAAAGAAAGATGAAAAATAGAAAAATAGAAAAATGAAAAAGACAATTTTAATTTTTGAAATTAGAATTGTCTTTTTACTTTTCAAATTCTATGAACTGATAAACAGCTTCTGCAAAACCACCATTACTAGCGTTGTTAGTAGTTGTATAAGTGGCAACTTTTTTTACAGGTTCATAAGCATTGGCAACTGCTACGCCAACACCAGAACTTTTTAGTAAATCAATATCATTTAAATTATCACCAATAGCCATTGTGTCATTCGTATTAATGTTTAAATAAGCTTTTAGAAAATCTAGAGCAGAACCTTTTCCAATATTTTGAGGGGCAATTGAAAAATAGTCATACTCTTTATCCAATAATTCATCTTTATAATTTCCTTTTTTAGAAATAAATTGAACTGTCAAAGTAGATTTATTTTCTAATTCTGAACGGATTTCTTCTAAATCATTTTCTCCTGATAAAATAACGTTAAAAATAGTAAGATTGTGTTCTTGGATATATTGTAATAAATTTTTCACAATATAAAAAGAAAGGTCATTTTCTTCATGGTGTAAAACTAAATTAAAGTTTGTATCATATTTTCCAAAAACAGAACTTTGTGATTTGAAATACATCGCATAATTACGAAGGTCCATGTATTTTAATTCTTCTGTAATAACAAAATTATCTCCATAAGCGTGAATGTGTAAATGATGTTTTCCTGCTAACTGATAACAAAATGTCAATTCTTCTATGGTTAAACAATGGCGATAAATTTCTTTTTGTTCTTTTAAATCAATAATTTGTGTACCATTTCCAAAAATACCATATTGGGCATCACATTGTTCACAAATATCTTTTGAGATAGCATAACTTTTCCCAGTGCAAATAGCAAGGGGAATATGTTTTTCTTTGATAGTTTGAATTGCTTTTAAATTAGTTTGTGGGATAGAATTATCTGTGGCAAGCATAGTTCCATCCAAATCAGTTGCAATTAATTTAATTGACATAATTTTCACTCCATTACTTATTATGCAGGAAAAATCTGGATTTGTCAAGTTAAGTTAGCCGTGCGAAATGCAATGAGCTACGGATAACTTATGCAATCGAGTAGAACGAGATTGTATACTTTGGAAAAAATGAACTAAAACTGGAATGTTGCAAAGAAACTAAAACTATAGTATGATTAGAAAAAAATGGAAAGGAAACAAACAAATGAGAAATATAAAATTAACTATTGAATATGAAGGAAAAGACTATAATGGATGGCAAAAACAACCTAAATCCTTAAATATACAGGGAGAAATAGAAAGAGCAATACAAAGTGTCACAAGAGAAGAAGTAGACTTAATTGGTTCTGGAAGAACAGATGCAGGTGTGCATGCTTTTGGACAAGTAGCAAATTTTAAAATAAAGTCAGACTTTCCAATTGAAAAAATGGCGACAGCAATTAATTCACAATTAAAAAAAACAATTCGTGTGTTGAAAGCAGAAGAAGTGCCTTTAGAATTCCATAGTCGTTATCATTGCCATCAAAAAACATATGCCTACATTATAGACAATTCAGAACAAGGAACAGCAATTTATAGAAATACTACATATCATGTATCACAACCTTTAGATGTAGAGAAAATGCAAGAGGCAGCAAATTATCTAGTGGGAGAACACGATTTTAGTAGTTTCAAATCTAGTGGAACAAGTAGTAAAAGTAGTGTAAGAACCATTTATCAAGCGCAAGTTTTGAAAGAGCAAACAAGAGTTGTGATTATGCTAACAGGTAATGGATTTTTGTATAATATGGTACGCATTATAGCAGGAACATTAGTGGAAATAGGCTTAGGAAATCGAGAGTCAAAAGAAATGAAAACTATTTTAGAAGCAAAGAATAGACAAAACGCAGGAAAGACTTTAGCAGCACAAGGGTTATTTTTAATGAATGTAGATTATGAGGCGAAATAGGAACACTATTAGATAAAATAACATAAAATATAACAGATAGAAAAAATAAAAAAGAATAGGAGAAAAACATATGAATACTTTACTGATATTTTTTGCTTTTCCTGTTGCTACTGTTATATTAGCAATTGTATTACAGAAAGTATTAAAAAATCCACTTTTAGTAGCAGCCACATTTTTTGCTATTTTCTTAGTGATAACATTTGCATTTTTTGACGCAAGTTTCTTAGTGTATGCCATATTATATGCTATTTTAGCTTATGTAACAGCTGTACTATCAGCATGGATTTGTCGACTACTTAGAATATTAGAAAATAATCAAAACACAGGTAATTGTAGAATTATTGAAAGACCAATTACCATAAATAACACTAGCCCTTGCAACAGTGTTAATCTAGCTAATGAAGCAAATTTGGTTCCAACAGTGCCAATTAGAAGAACAAATTGTAACTGCAATTGTAATTGTGGATGCGGAAGAAGATAAGAAGGAAGAGAAGCTAATCAATAGCTTTTCTTTTTTTGTTGTACTAATATTAATTTTAAACTTAATATTTTTAAAGAGAATATATTGACATTTTATGATATATATTGATATTATTGTTAATATATAACTTTATAATAAATATAAGATATACTTTAACGAACATGTTTAAAACAATAAAATGTATATTATATTTATTAATGGAGATATTAGTACAAATGCTAATTCATACAAACTTGAAAAGTTGTATGGTAAAAAACAGAGGAGGAAGAAAAAGTGAAAAGAGAATTTAAAAATTCAACAGGTATTACACTTGTAGCATTAGTGGTAACAATAGTGGTACTTTTGATTTTAG
>CANDRW010000048.1 GCA_947388675.1 uncultured Clostridium sp.
TACGGTTTTGTCTGGTGTTGTTTCTTTGTATCTTCTCTCTTGTAATTCGCTCATTATTTCATCTTCTCCTTTTCATGTTTTTCGACAAAATTTTATCACATTTGTAGAATATTGGAGAAAATTGACTGTATAAAAAGCTTGCTATATATTGCAAGCTTTCCTTTTATATTTTCATATAAGATTTTGGCATTTTTGTATAGTTTTTGTTTATTTGTATAGTTTACATAAGTATTGCATTCTATGGAATAATATGGTATAATAGATAGGTATCTGTGGTAAATCCACATTTTACAGTCAGCTCAAATATTCTGAGTTGGCAAAATCTTACCTACTTAGGAGGAACATCATGAAAGAAAAAAAAGAAAAGAAACATCAGGATCGGCAGGACAGGAAATTCAAGATTTCTCTACCGAAGCTTCCCAAAGAGCTTAAGATATTCTTAAGCTTGTTGGCAGTAGTTATGCTTTCCGCTTTGGTTCTCTTTTTCGGCCACCATGTTTCGTACAAGTACTGGATTCATGAAATGGGCGACGGTGCCCACAAGTACTCTGACGAAACATACGAGCTTATTGAAGAAGCCATTAGCAAGTGCATGGTTCAAGAGGCTGGCCCTGATATTGTGGCCTTGCAAAATTTTCTTGACAACCCCAAAACTATTGAAGGTTCCGAAGCTGCTGACGATTCCGAAGTTACTGACAAGGCAGAAACTGTTGGGAAATATTTCTCAACCTATGAAAATGGTCAGACTAAACTTGTCTGCAGTATCCAAGATGGCTACTTCCTTGCCGAAGTCACAGTAATTTTGTCCAAGGACTTTACGATTACCAGCAATTCCAGAAACTTCAATTCTCTTGAAGAATACATGGCTAGTTACTGGAATGACTTGGAGCGTTGCATCTTTACTTCTACGCTGCTCATTTGGGGCGTTGCTGCGGGCTTCACTTTCATTTTCTTTGGCTCTGTTGCATTTATTTATACGAGAGCAAAAGCCGCAAAGAAAAAGAAAGCAAGCTCTGCCACTGCTTCTCAGGTTACAACTCCCGACCAAGGAGTAGTTAACTCTGGGACCACTGCCGTTTAGCAACACTAAATTATATTTTTCTTTCAAGTAGCCACAAGCCCTCAGACAATTCATCTGGGGGCTTGTGGCTTACTTTGCATTTTGCTAATTAAATCAATTATGACTTTAATTCTTATGAGGGAATTACTTATAGCAGAAATAATGTCCGCTAGGGCATGTCTCCCATGGATTCCACTTTCTACTACCCTGTGTAAATGTCGCTTGATAAACTACATTATCTGGCATACCAGTAT
Source organism: uncultured Clostridium sp. (assembly GCA_947388675.1). Lineage (GTDB taxonomy): Bacteria > Bacillota > Clostridia > TANB77 > CAG-508 > CAG-273. The sequence continues at coordinate 1,315 of CANDRW010000048.1, forward strand.
CAACTCTTCCTCGTAAATAATTTTCCATATCAATATAAGTTTGAGGATACGGTTCGCGGTAAATAGAACCTGATTCAGTTGGTGAATATTGTCCTGGTGAAAAAATCACAGCATATATAGTATTAGGAAATGCTGGATCTTTAATTCTATTCTCTATCACATTTGCAACCTAGCACCGTTCCATACTTTTCATAGCTTCTATTTCTTCTTTAGAATATAGATGCTCTACTGAACTATAATCAAGCCATCCCGCTTCTGCATTCACAATATGGCACATCCAATAATAATATTCATCGAAGAAATCGTCTGCAATCTTCTTGGCCGCTTGATACATCATCTCTACTTCTGCTTGTTCTGCAACATATCTGTCCTTTTCATTACAAATACTTGCATACAAAGGCTCAATCACATCTTCAAATTCGCCATATTTTTCTTCTTGTAGTTCCTTTGAATATTCTGGAATATTCCCTAGTAGAGTAATATACTGCTCGTACTTCTTTTCTGCATTTTCAATACAAATTTGTATTTCAGCAACTTGCTTCATATACTCATCATATTGCTCTGCTAATAAATTGAAATTCCGATTTGCAATACTACATACAGGTGATTGCTCAACCTCTACATAAATTATTGCAATTTCGTCCTTTACTATTCCATTTTCTTCTAAATATGAGTTAACCTCTAAAAGAGCTTTTTCTAAATTTGCTAAGTCCCTTTCGTTTGGAATTCTTGGACCTACTATGTTTTTGATAACTGGAATTTCTCCTATTATTTCTGGGTAGTTTACAAGTTGTAAAACAAATAGCGTCATTCCCCCCATAAGTATAAGGTATAAGACGCCAATTGTTTTTATTACCTTTTTACTCATGGTGAACAGTTCCTCTCATTTTGTATTTTTGCAAATTAGCAAGTGGTTATTATTATACACCATTTATGTAAATTAATCAAGCATTTTATGTCACTTTTCAGGATAAAATCATTTATTCACGTCTATCTTCTAAAAACTCATTCACACATATCTTTATTTTTTCAAACTCCAATGCTGTTGCTAAACATACTTTCCATCCTCTTTTTCTTGCGGTTTCAATATTTTTAGCTTTGTCATCAATAAATAAAATATTCTTTGTCGGTATTTTTACTTGCTCTTCTACAATTTCATATATTTTTTCATCTGGTTTTCTACAGCTCAGTTCAAAAGAAAGCCAAACAAAATCAAACTTTGATAAATCATACTGCTTATCTATTCTTTCCTTATCTAACTTAATTAGATTAGACAAAATTCCAATTTTACATTTGCCTTTTAAGCTATGTGCGAATTCAACAACATTTCTGTAATATTTAATTTTTTCTCCTTCTTCTCGATACACTTGACAAAATTTATTATAGTCACATTGCAAATTAAATTTCTCTGCAAGTCTTTCAAACCAATTCTGCATTTCTTCCTCACTATTTACCTCTGAAACGCATTTGCCGTCCTGTCCATATTTGCATTCTTCCCATTTGTTTAAAATAGTTTGTGCTTCAAGCTGCTTCGTTTCTGCAGTTAAATAATTTATTATGTTGATTTTTGCCATATCCCAATTATTTTTACCTTGAAAATGGCTTTCAACTATACCTCCCCAATCCCAAATAACAATTTTGTCTCTATCTAACATTTTATTTTCTCCTTATACATTATTTACATTTTAAAGTGCAAGCAATTTCTCTCTTTTTGAATAGTTGTGTTATAAAACTCTAAAAGTGCTTTATACATATAAGTAATATCCATTATTCCAATAGTTTCAGTTGCTGAATGCATTGCTAATTGTGGCAAACCAATATCTATGGAATCAATGCTAACATGACTTTGGCTAATTCCTCCTAACGTTGAACCACATTTCATATCTGCTCTACAAGCAAAATCTTGATAAGGAACTTTTGCTTTATCACATATTCCTTTGAATAAAGAAGAGGTTACAGCATCAGTTGTATAATTAATATGATGCTTGATAACAATTCCTTTATTTAATAGCACTTTATTAGTAGGGTCGCTTTTAGCTAATGCATTAGGGTGAATTGCATGTGCATTATCACTGCTAACCATAATACTATTACTTAATGCAACAAATAAATCTATATTAAGTGCATTAGTAATTCTAGTTAGTATATCTATTAAAAATGTTGAATCTGCTCCTTGCTCTGTTAGACTTCCTATTTCTTCATTATGGAAAGCACATAATACATTAATAGAATTTTCATTATTAGAAGCCATAAAACCTTGAACTGCTGGAAATAAACCTGCTAAGTCATCTAGCCTTGGTGCTAAAATAAATTCATCATTTGCACCAACTCTTCTAGCTTGTTCTCTGTTATATAAATTCAAGTCATAATCACATATCTTATCAACCTTTTTTCCTTGGCTTTCTAAATTTTCTTTAATAATATCTTCTAGTCTTTTTTCATTACTTAATGACATAATTGGTAACATATCTACTTGAGGATTTAGTTCATTTTTATGGTTTACATCTCTATTAATATGAATTGCTTGACTTGGTATCGTTAATAAATCTTTTTCTATATTTACCAATTGCTTTTCATAAACTCCATTTGTTACAGTAATAACTCTTCCTGCTACTGAAAGTGGTCTATCTAACCATGAGTAGTTTATCATTCCCCCATAACCACTAATATTTAACTTTAAATACATATTGTCAAACATATCTGCATTTGGTTTTATCGTAAAGCTTGGAGAATCTGTATGTGCTGCTACAATATTAAACCCTACCTTTTCTTTATTGCCATTCATTTTAAAAGCAATAAGGGAAGAATCATTTCTACTAACAAAATATTTTCCATCTGTTTTTAAATTATTCCAGTTTTCGTTTTCATATAATTCCTCAAATCCGTTCTTTTTTATCAATTCCTTTAAGTTCTGCACACAATAATAGGCATTTGGGGTATTATCAATAAAATTCATTAATTCCTTTTCCATTCTAATCTCCTAACTCATTTTTCATATATTCTAGCATTTCTTTAAAATTCTGAAACTGATATTGTGCTAACTCGTTTATTTCTTGCTTATTACAATCTGAATATTTATCATACATCACAGCAACTTCGATATTTGCATTACGTGCCGCTTCTACTCCAATTAAAGCATCTTCTACAATTAAGCATTCTTCAGGTTTAACATTTAATTCTTTTATTATCTTATGGTGAACTTCTGGATTTGGCTTTAACTCTTTTACTGCACCTTTTGAATAAATGATAGAAAATATGTCAGTTAGGTTTGCTTTTTGAATGATATTTTGATTTTTCATTTTATAACATTCAATGGTATGGTCATTGGTAGTACTTGCTATAACTAATATAAAACCTTTTTCTTTTAAATAGTGTAATACTTTTTCTGCATCAGGTTTATAGTCTATTACCTCACATAAATAACTATCTACAATTTCATATCGTTTTTTCTTAATCTCCTCTTTTGACATTATAGATTGATACTTTTCTTTTAAAAATCCACAATACTCTAAATAGGCATCTTCACATTTGCTATATTCTTTTAATTTCATGTCTCTTTGTTTGCCAACATCAATATCATCAAGTTCTACAGTCCCTACTTCTTTTATTAATTTTTCATCTATTGCATTCCATATGCCTATAGACTCAATCAAAGTTCCATCTAAATCAAATATTACTACTTTTTTATTCTTTAACATCTCTTCTTCCTTTATCTTTTTCGTTCTCTATACCATTTTGCAAATTCTACCATAGAATCTACAGAATCATATTTTATTCTATTTTTTCGTTCTTCCTCTGTCATTTGTGCTAAAGTTTTATCATATCCATATGGTTTATAGATATACCACAAATCTGACCATTTTTTCTCTGTATCTTCTCCCAATATTTCATCTGATAATGTTCCTTCATGTTTTCCCATAAATTGATATATTTCCTTACCATCATAATAGGATAAACACTCTGTAAATCTACACTTTCTATTTGTTTTTCCTTCCATTAGTTTTAAAAATCCTTCTAATCCTATTGTTTCTAATGCAAAATTAACAAAAGCTCTTTATTTTCCCTTTATTATGAGTTACGAATATGATTTCATCCATCTTTTGCTCCCTCATTTCTTTCATTTATAGCATGTCTTGTATAAAATCACGTATATATTCCCATCTATTTTTCATAAATTGTTGACTGTCAAACAATTTTTCAATTTCCTCAAAAGTTGCCCACTTAACTTCACATACTTCCTCTTCTTGCATAATAATATCTTTAAGTTCAATATCTTGTCTTACTATATATGTATCTAGCCATACATTCCCTATTTTATATTTCTTTACTAACTTTATATTTTTCATATCTAGGTCAATTCCTAGTTCTTCCTTAACTTCTCTTTCTATCGTTTGTAAGCTATTTTCTCCTTTGATAACACTACCACCAGTCATTGCCCATACATTAGGCTCTTTTCTTTTTTGTGGAGAACGTTTTTGGATTAAAATTTCATTTTTAGAATTGATAAACCATACATCTGTACCCAAATGATAAAATCCTTCTGGCATTTCATTTCTTGGAACTACCTTACCTACTTTCTCACCACTTTCATCTAATAACTCCCATATTTCTTCCATTAATAGTCCCTCTCTTCAATTCTTCTCTACCCATTCATAATATTTCATTAAATATTCCCAACAACCTTCTTTATCTGTTATTCCGTTATAATTATCCTTCACTCTTTTAATAATTTCCTCTTTATCCATCCATTTTACATCAGCTACTTCTTCTACTTGCAATGTTAATGTTGTTTCATCAATATCTGCATTTTCAATATAGTATTCATTAAAATGATTATTTACAATATCTCCTTTTACATTACTAGAAATAGAAGAGCCTATGAAAGTTAAATCTTGTTTTTGTAAATCTATGCCTAATTCTTCTTTAGCCTCTCTTAGAATTGCTTGAAATCCCATTTCACCTTCTAACACATGTCCTCCTGCTGTTACATCCCACATATTTGGCCATAGCTTCTTTGTCCCACTTCTCTTTTGTAATAACACTTGGTTTTTGGAATTAATAATAAATACCACTACTGCTTTATGCCATAAGCCTTCTTTATGACATTTTTCTCTCGTTTCAACTTCTCCTGTATATTCTCCTTTTTCATTTAACACTTCAAAATATTCTTCCATTTTTTCTGGCTCCTTTTTATTTCTTATTCTCAATTCTTTATATCACATTTTTTTATAGTTTTTCGTGATATATATTTTTATATCACGAATTTTTTGATTTTTTCGTGATATATATTTTTATATCACGAATTTTTCGATTTTTTCGTGATATAAAATCTTATTTTAAAAATAAATCAATATATCTTTCAAAAGCAAAAATTTGATTTCTACTATATCCTGTAGTTTCTTTTATAATTTCCTTTTCCAATAAAGCATTTACTATTCCATTTATCGTTGTCAACTTTATTTGTGTTTTTTCTGCCATTTTATTTCTAGTCAATATCGGCTCATCATATAGCAAATCGATTACCTTTTTGGCATTCTCAGGCTTAACTGACAAATTCATTATCATTTCATCCATTTTCATTGTTAGTTCCACAACTTTTCTAAATTTATCTTTTGCTGTTTTGGATGTTTCAATAACTGCTTCTAAAAAAAATTTAATCCAGTTTATCATATCATTATGAGTTCTTACCCTTGTAAGCATATCGTAATATCTGTCTTTATTTCTTTCAATATAGTCTGAAATATATAAACATGACTTTTCAAGCATTCCTCTACTTTGGATATATAATGGTATAATTAATCTCCCTATTCTTCCATTGCCATCTAGAAAGGGATGTATCGATTCAAATTGGTAATGTAAAATCGCAATTTTTATTAAATCCGGTGTATCAATTTCCTGATTATTTATAAATTTTTCAAAATCTGTCAAACATTCTGCAATTTCAGTATGTGGTGGTGGAACATATATGGCTGTACTTGGTGTACTCCCTCCAATCCAATTTTGTGATATTCTAAATTCTCCTGGTGTTTTGTGTTCGCCTCTTACTCCTTGCATTAATACTTTATGAATCTCTCTTATTAACCTAGCACACACTGGAAATCCTTCTTTTATTCTTGTCACTCCATAATTTGTGGCTTTAACATAATTTTGCACTTCTTCCCAATCATCTCTTCTTTCTGGGTTGATATCTGTAATATCCAATAGGTCTTCTTCTACTGTCGTTCTTGTTCCTTCTATTCTACTTGATTTATTTGCTTCAATCTTTACATGCATTTTAATATATAAATCCACATTTGGTATTAGCAATGAATATGCATTCAGTTCCCCAATCTGTCTGTTAGCTTCTGCTAATAACTTGTCCAGTTTTGTATCATCCCATCCCCAATTATAATTTATCTTACTTGGAATAAAAGCTTTGTACTCATCCATTTTTATATATTTACCTGATTGATAATTTTCCAATTTCATAATTTGCACCTCTTCATTCTCTAAACATTTATGTGCTCTTCATATAATTTCGCTGTGATAATAGCATTTCCACCAAACAAATATAATAATGATATCTCCGATATTTTATTAATAACTACTACTGGTTCATCTAATTTTTGACATATCGCAATAACCTTTTCAGGTATAACCTCTCTTGCTCTTCTAATTTCTTCTCCGTTCTCATCAAATCCTGCCCATTCTGTTTGTACTGACCTTGTATAACTTCTATCTTCATTTACCTCTACTTTTATCCAATAATATTTCTCCTTTTCTATTATCAAGTTCTTCATCATCTCTTTGTACCTATTAAACAACAATGTAACTTCTGGTGCTAAAAAGCTACTATCCAGTTCTTCTGTTAAGCCAATTATATAATCACTTGATACTTGAAATGCGGCAGAAATTTTTCTTAAATTATATACATCTGGCAATACTTCCCCGCTTTTCATACCTTTGTACTGTTCTTACACTGCACATTATTCTATTAGCAAACTCCTCTAGTGTCAAATTATTCAATTTTCGTATTTCTCTTATTCTATCTTTAATTTTATCCATCACTTTTACCTCCTGTTGTTACTATACTATATTTCTTCAATTATTAAAATAGACAATTGTGTCCACTTTTTATCTGGATGGATTTTACTCCTTATTCTATTTCCACACTTTCATCATTTTCTAATACTTCATATTCTACTTCATATTTTTCAAACATCTCTTTGATATAATCTAAATCTGGTGGAAAAGCTGGATTGTCCATATGAATTGGTATGGTTAAAACTGCACCTACTTCTTTAGCATATAGGGCTGCTTCAAATGCTGACATAGTTAAACCATGTCCTGTTACTGGAGTACACAATATATCTGCTTTATATTCATTTCTAAAGCAAATCGTATCACTTGTAGTATATAGCCTATTTTGTCCATCATCTATAATGTATCCAACATTTTCATGTACTTCTTTTGCTCCTTTTAATAATGGCTGATAGCCATGTATTGCATACACTACTTCAATTTTGATATTCCCTAATTCAATTACATCACTTTCTTTAATGATATGGATACTTAAGTTTTGATTAGCTTCTTGTACTTCTTTTGTAGAATAAATTGTGATATCTTGATTTAATTTTTCTAATACTTCTGTATTACAGTGGTCTGGGTGTTTGTGTGTTATAAAAATAACATCAGCTTGCTTCCAAATATCAAAATATTCTTCTTTGTATTTTAAGTTTCCCGGGTCTACCAATATTTTTTTCTCTTTTGTTTCAATTAACAAACAAGACTGTGGAAACTTTGTAATTTTCATCTTTTATCAAATCCTTTCTTTTTATTTTATCTCCCTATTTATTTTCAAAATTTATAGCTAGCTATTATTTCACTATCTTCATCATAAATTATTGCTTCTACATTAGCAAGATATAGAACTTGAAATTCAGGATTATCTAACGTATATCCTGCCTCAATTGCCCAGTCAAATTCATCTATAACTGCCTTCTTTGCTTCAATATTATCACTATCATCAATCAATTGACAATTTATTCTAATCCAATTCTCATTATCATAAGCAACAATACAAACATTATTATTTTTTTTAATTTGTTTAGATACATTCTTTTGTTTATTTGTAATTACATATATTTTATTATTAAATAAAATTGGATCTCCAAAAGGTCTACAACTTGGTTTATCTCCATTGATTGTACTTACAAAATTAACTCTTGTATTTTCTTTTAAGAATTTATATATTTCATCCATTCTTCTATTCTCCTTTCTTTTATTTCTTACTTTTAAATTCTACTAAAAATTGAATTTATAGTCTAAATATAACTCACAACCTCCTCAAAAGTATCATCTCCGCTCTCACTATTGATATGTCATATGAACCTCCTATTTTAATTATTCTTTCTTTGATATATTTGACCTTTGTACTCTATTCTATCTTCAAATTCTTCCTGTCTTCCATTAATATAAAATTCAACTTGCATACCTAATTTTGTACTTAAAGTTCTAGGAATATCAATTGATTTTGGAATAATATATAATCCCTCTTTTCCCTTTGTATCAGACATTGTATAGTTAATTTGCAATATATTCTCTTGTACTTTCATAGTATAATTTTCTATGCATTGAATAGGTGATAAATCTCCTAAAGACCTTTCCTTGCACATATCTATTTTATCACAAATTGCTAAACTTAATGTTATTGGTTCTATACTATTTTCACCATTCCCATGATTTTCTATTGCATCTGTAATCACTTTAATATCACATCTCTCTACTAAATTTAATTCTTCTAAAAATATTTTTGCCATTTCTGCACCTTTTTGTGCATGTCCTGTTTTGCCATCTATCATTCCTATATCATGAATTAATCCAGCTATATATCCTAAATTACATGTTTTTTCATCAAAGTTACATTCTTTTAGCAACTTATATACATTGTTTGCTACTCTATCCATATGTTTTATTCCATGGTCAAGAGCTACTTTACTATTAAACTCAGAAGATATTGCAAATTCATTTGTTATACTTTGTATTTTTCCTATCCAGTTTTTATACTGATTATCTGAAGTTATTTTCTGCTTTATCTCTTTTTTATCTAACATATTTTACCTTTCACATATTCTAATTCTAGTTTATTTCTCATTTATTATGTAGTATTATTTAATCATTTACTTCTTTCTTCTTTATTAAATTAACTATTTAACTCTTTTTCCATTTACAATAGGTTTTAAATCCCTTATTTTAATATTAGGTAAATTTATCATAGATATATCTGGTTTTTTAATATTTTTTGTCCATCCCATTCCTGTTAAAATAACACCATCTATTCTGTCAGCGCATACTTTTGGTCTTTCATTATCTACAATAGTATACTTTTTAAAATTAATAATATCATCAATTTGTATATTATCTTCTTTTAAGCATCTTTTCAAATATTCATCACTTCTTAAAATATGTTCTGTATATTCTTCTGTACTTTCTTGTTTTTCGTAATCTTTATTCATATAATCGATAACATGCGAAAAACAAGGTATTGCAATATCATGAAATAATCCTGCTAGTGTAGCAATTTTATTTTTCGTTAATTTGTAAACTAATAAACTAACTGTTAAAGAGTGGTCATATCTACTAATATATTCACTAAAGTTATAGATATCTTTTGAAGCATAATCCATGCCACAAAAATAACCAACTTTTTTTAGCCTTAATAAAGATGGTGTTTGTAAATATTTTACTAAAAAGTCAGGAGAGTTTTTATCATTCAATTGCTCTAAATAAAATTGTAAAGACATCTATGATACCTACTTTCAAATATTTTTTAATTTTAGTACTGCTACACATTCCACATGGCTTGTAAATGGAAACATATCCACTGGTTGTATCCCTTTTATTTCATACTTTTCTTCTAATTGTTTTATATCTCTTACCATTGTTGCTGGATTGCAGCTGATGTACACTACCTTTTGTGGCTGTACCTTTAAAATATTTTGAATAGTTATATTATCCAAACCTCTTCTTGGTGGATCTACTAAAATGACATTTGGTTGTACTTTTCTGTTGTTTAGTAAATCAGCTAGTGTTGGTTCTACATCTCCACAAATAAACTCTATATTTTCAATACCATTCTCTTTTGCATTTTCCTTTGCATCTTCAATTGCTTGTTCCACAATTTCAATTCCATAAACCTTTTTCGCAAACGCCGAGGCATAAATTCCAATTGTTCCGATACCACAATACAAGTCTAAAACCACATCTTCTTTTTGGATATCCGCTCCTTTTATTGCTTCATTGTATAGGATTTCGGTTTGTATAGGATTTACTTGGTAAAAGGACATAGGTGATATTTTAAAAGTATAATCTCCTAATTTATCATAAATGTATCCATCCCCATATAATACAATATTTTGATTTCCTAAAATAACATTTGTATTTTTCGTATTAATATTTTTTACAACTGTCTTTAGTATATATTCTGGATATTCTTTTTTAAAATTTTGTAACAGATAGTCAACTAATTCCTTTTCTTTTGGAAGTACTTTTTGATTGACAACAAACACACACATTACTTCTTTAGTTTTCTTTCCAATTTTAACAACAACATGTCTGAATATTCCTTGGTTTGTTTGTTCTTGATAAGCAGGTATTTTGTTTTCTCTCAAAAAATTCACTACTAATTTAGCAAGATATTCTGAAATAGGATGTTGAATTTTACACTCCTGCATTGGTATAATATCATGTGTTCTATTGGCAAATACTCCTGTTGCAATATCTCCTTGCTTATCATATCCAATAGGATATTGCGCCTTATTTCTATAATAGTATGGTTCTTTCATACCAATAGTCTTTTTTACTTTTATCTTATTTTCTAAAGTTTTATCCACTAAATTTTGTACTATCTCTCTTTTTAAGTTTAAAGTTGCTTCATAATCCATATGCCTTAGACTACAACCACCACATTTTTGATAAGTAACGCACTCTGTTTCTACTCTCTCTTTAGATGGACTAATTATCTCTAGTGCTTTCCCGAAAGCATGGGATTTAGTCGTTTTTAAAATTAATATTTTGCATTTTTCTTCTTTTATAACTCCTGGAATAAAAATAGTATAACCATCTATTTTAGCAATTCCTTCTCCTGCATAGCCTTGGTCTATAATATCTACTATATATGTTTCATTCTTTTTAACTGGTATTTCCATTTTCAAATCACTTTCTCATTTTTATTTTTCTAGATATGGCTTCATTACTTGATATATTTTATGTACTGGCAAACCTATTATCGTTTCATGACTTCCTTCTATCTTTTCTATAAACTTTCTAAACTCTTCCTGCACAGCATATGCACCTGCTTTATCCATAGCTTTTCCAGAATCAATCCAATCTTGTATTTCTTTCTCATCCATTGAGCCAATATATACTTTTCCAATATCATAATCATTATATTCTTTTTGCTTTCCATCTTTTTCAACCATTACACTTATTCCAGTAATTACTTCATTCATTGCATTTTGTAAATTTGAAAGCATTTGATACGCTTCTTGTTCATCTTTCGGCTTTCCATAAATTTCTCCATCTTTTAAAACCATTGTATCTGCTCCAATTACAATTCTATCTCCCTGAATTTGGTCAAAAACAGTCTTTGCTTTTAAATGAGCTATTCTTTTTGATTGTTCTTCAATAGTTAATCCTTCTTGAAAACTTTCATCACTATTACTTACTATTACATCAAAATCTTTTGTAATAGATTTTAATAACTCTTTTCTTCTAGGTGAACCCGAAGCTAAAATAACTCTCATTTTGTTTCTCCTTATCTCTACACTTTTTCTCTTTATTTATACCATTAGATACTTAGAAAGTCAATTATTGTTTGTTGCCTATTCAGTTGAAAAAAATTATGAGAAATATAAAATTTGTGTTGACATTGAAATATGAAATGTGCTACAATAGTCATTGACATTAAGAATATGCGGATGTGGCGGAACTGGCAGACGCGCTGGTCTTAGGAACCAGTGTCAACGACGTGGGGGTTCGAGTCCCTTCATCCGCACCAACGACGTTTCTGTTCGAACTAATAGAATAGATAGATACAAATATCATTCAGAAATGGATGGTATTTTTTTGTTGTAAAAATGTCATCTAAGAAGGGATGGTGTTTGATATGTAGATAATTAAGCAAGAACTAGAATTTGAGGAATGTCTAAAACAAAGACTGGAGTTTATATGTGAGTTTTCTAAGGTTACTCCTACTTTTATTAATGGTAGCATTAGAAAGTTATCGAAAACTAATCTCACATATATTGAGCCACATAGAGTAATCATTAAAAATATTACTTTTTTAGTTTTAAATTATTCAAACGATGTTTACATTTCTAACTTGACTCAAAAGATTAAATTATCAGAGTTAGAAGAATATTTGAAAAATATATAAATGTAAATATTTGACATTTCTTAAAATCGTAGTATAATATAATCTAATAGAAAAATTTATATTTACTCGTCAAGAGCTATATAATTATGAGTACTTTGAAAAGATTATATTATATTTTAAATGAATTTAAGAGATGTCAGTAGTACTCGTGTACTTTGATGTCTCTTTTTTAGATTGGAGGTTTATAAATTGAACGAAGAAAACAAGCTAGATACTACTAATTGCACAGAAGAATTAAGATTTACACCAAAAGACATCTTACTAAAAAGAGACATTGACTTTATCAACAAAATAAAACTAGATAAGGAATATCAACAAAGAACTAAAACTTGGAAAGATTATACAAGGCAAGAACAAGCAGAACTTATAATGAAATATGTTGATAATATAGAACTTGCTTTAGTTGGTAATGAAGTAATTGTAACACAAATCAATTTTAGAGACTCAATTTGTAAACCTTGTCAAGAATTATATGATAATGGTTATATAGATACTACAAAACCTATGATATTAAGTAATGTACTTGGTAGTGTTAGATTTAGTAATTACTTACCAGAGGAAGAAGTCGGCGAAATTATTATGAGATTAAGACAATATTATGATGTTCATTATACTGAAGCAACTTACTACGTTGATAAGCAGATGTTTTATTTCAACTTTGCTGAAGATAATAGTGCTATTGTTAGAGTATTTCCTTTGGAAGATTATTATAAACTTGATCCAGATAATAAAATGGAAACTTATAGATTTGGAATAATTTACATCAATGAAGAAGATAAATTTCAAATGCAAGAAATTGATACAGCATTTGATTATATACCAGATGAAACAAATAATAGTGTAATCTATATGAAAGAGCCTAAACCTATTTCAGTAGGTGTTAAGCCAGTAAAATTCTGCGAAGAAAAAGCAGAATAATTGTTGCAACAACTCTTAGAAACATTCGCTATGTTGCAACAACAAATTAACGAAAACAAATTTATAATTGCGTTAGCAATATAAATTTTGTATGAGTTAATTTGATAAATTTTAGCTCTGTGAGATAAAATTTATTGCCTCGCAGAGCCCCATGTTATGATGGTACGTCATAACATATAGGGGAGAACGCTTTAGTTAAGTACACTAAAATGTTCTCCCCATAAAATAGCTTGATTAAGCTATTATTCTTTCATTTAACATTTTTTCAATTACCATTGTCATATCTTCAAGACTAACTGGAAAAGAAATGATACCAATACCTCTATAATATATATCTATTTCTTGAACTTTTTTACCATTTATCTTTTCTGCTTGATGAATTAGTATCTTTTCTATTAGCTCGTTTAGTATTTCTGGTGTTAATTCCGTTATTTCAGTATATTTCTTAACATTAGCTATAAATTGTGTTAGGTTGGTTGTTTTCTTTTCAGTATTGTCTATTTCCTTTGATAATTGTTCAATCTTTGTTTTTAACTCTTTTTGTTCTTTATCATAATTAAAAGATAAGTTTCTAAATCTTTCATCTGTTATCTTTCCAGATATATTATCTTCGTAAATGTGCATAAATAAATTGTCAATTTCAATTATTCTTTTCTTTGCTTGTTCAAGTTCTTTCTTGCTTTTAGAGATTTGTTTTTCTTCATTTTGAGAACATTTGGCTAATTGCTCTTTTATAAATAAATCTTCATAGTTTTTCATATAAGAAACTACTTTTTGTATATTTTCTAAAACAAGACTTTGTAATACTTCATCTGTAATCCAGTGTGAAGTACATAAAGCAATATTTTTCTTATAACTTGAACATCTATAATGGTCTTTTGCATTTAGGTCAGTAATAGGTGATTGAAAATACATTTTTTTGCCACAATCATTGCAGAATAGCAATCCTGAAAATATACTTTTCTTGCCTGACCTTGTAGGCTTTTTTCTGTTATTTCTTAATTGTTTTGCAATATTCCAAGTATATTCATCAATGATTTGTTCATGAGTATTTTTAAATATTTGCCAGTTTTCTTTTGGAATAGGAACTTTAGTTTTATCTTTGTAGGAACGAATGGTATATTTA
>CANDRW010000049.1 GCA_947388675.1 uncultured Clostridium sp.
TACTGGTTCCGCAGTGCTGATGTACTCATCAATAATTGCTTGTAATATTTTCTTTTTTCTTTCTTCCAATGTTCCCCCTTTCCTTAGGGATACTTGAAAATTATCTCCTAATTAGCACTCTTTGTTTTTGACTGCTAAACTTTCTATATATTATATCCAATTTTAGCAGTTGTCAATATCAATTGCTAAAAAAACTATGAATTTTTTGTGAACATGAAAACAGATAAAATAAGATAGAGCTCTCTTCTCTCTGTTTATAAGGTACATAAATATTTTCTTCAGCTTATCTTCTACGTCAAAATATTTTTTATATCATATGAACTTGCATGTTAACATAATTTATGATACAATATTGATATGCAGTTTTAAATTAGTTCCTAGTAAAACATATGCTGTCGGACATATGCTAACTTTATGACTAATAAGCAACTCTTAATTAAGAAAGGAGCTTTTTCATGTTCATCTTAGAACTGCCCCCCCTCGAAATATTATTTATAATAGGACTAACTATTTTGTCTTTTGTCATGGGCATTATTGTCCATTATCTTATTAGATCTAATAAAAACGACAAGGACGAGATTGAGGCTTATCGGCGGTCACAGTCATCTAATGTTGATGACCAAAGCGAAGAAGACAACGATGATGATTACCTTTATATTGCACATAGCATTACCATTTATGGCATAGATGGTAAAATCATCCAGCAATTTCAGGGCACGCTTAAGGTGATAGACGAACATACTGATAATGGATACATTTATTTTGATGATGGAACTTTACAACACTCCATTGTCAGTATTGGAACTATTATCGTGGATTTTCCCTGATAAAATCAACATTTTCCGACAGTAAAACAGCAACCAATCGAGGTTGCTATTTTACTTTAATGTTAATAAAAAATATAGCATCAATATTATCTTATTGATGCTAATATTTTTATTATCTTTCTTCAATTTATTCTTATAATAATGCAGATGCTTGAATAATAATGTTAAGGATAACTGCAATTACATCGATAACACCTACTACTAAACCAGCTATAGCAAAGCCTTTTCCCTTTTCTTTAGTAGCGTCAAATTTAACAAGTCCTACAATACCTAAAATAACAGCTACGATTCCACAAGGTAAACCTGCTACAATAAGACCAACTAATGAAATAATAAAACTAGTTAATGCCATGGAATTTTGTTTTCTTGGTCCTGCATTTTGTGTTGTTTGAGCTGTATACTCCGCTGTTTTTACTCCTGGTTCTTGAATTGGGTTATTATTTTCTTCCATTTTCATTCCTCCAATATTTTCTTTATTTTATTCTTATGCTTAGAGCATTTTTATTATACATAAAATTCATAAATATTACAAGTATTTTTTCAAATTTATACAAACTCTTCCCAAGCTAAATTTGCTAAGTCAATTCCTTTTTTCGTTAATTTGATACTATTTCCATCTATTTCTATCAAATTTTCTTTCGCCAATTTCTCTAGCTGTTCATGATATAAATAAATAGGATTTGCAACAAATCTACTTTTAAATTCTTGTATACTAACTCCTTCTATTTTTCTAAGACCTAATAACATGAACTCCTTTTGCACCGCTTCTTGATTTTGCTTTTCGTGAAAAACAAAGTTATTTTCAATTCTTCCCTCTTCATAATTCTTGATATATTCTTCTATTTCTCCTATATTAGAATAGCGAATTCGGTTAGTATATGAATGCGCACCAGCGCCAAAACCAATATATTCTTTTTGCTCCCAACAATTGCTATTATGCTTAGACTGATACCCTTCTTTGGAAAAATTTGAAATTTCGTAATGGATATATCCGCTTTCCTCTAATAGCTGCTTTGTTTTCCAATACATTTCTCTTTCCAATGTTTCATCTAGCAAAGTTAATTCTCCACTTTGTATCTGTTTTTCTAACTTTGTCCCTTCTTCTACAATTAAAGAATATATCGAAATATGTTCTGGTTCTAGCCCAATTACTTCTTCTACTGAATTTTGAATTTCGCAAATAGTTTGGTTTGGTAAGCCTAGCATTAAGTCAATATTGATATTTTCAAATCCTACTTGCCTTGCTAAATAGTAGGTATCTAAAAATTCCTGATAAGTATGTATTCTTCCTAATTGCTTTAACAAGGTATCATAAGTAGATTGTAAACCAATACTGATACGATTGATACCACTTTCAAAATAATCCTGTAATTTTTCTAAGGTCACAGTTCCTGGATTTACTTCTATAGTAATCTCTACTTCCTTTGCTACTTCATAGTTTGCATTAATGGTTTGCATGATTTCTACTATGTACTTACTATCTAATACTGAAGGTGTTCCACCTCCTATATAAATAGTATTCACTAAAAAAGGATTGTCCTTTCCTTCTATTACATCTTGCTTATTTGCTTGTCCTACTTCTTCAATTTCTTGTTTTAAGCATTTCATATATCTTGGAATATAACTGTCTTTTCCTTCATAAGAACAAAAATCACAATAATGACATTTTTTCTTACAAAATGGTATGTGTATATAAATTCCTATTTCTTTCATTGATATATCCTTACCTTTCTGTAATAATCTCCTAATTCTTTTTTTCTTTGGTAAGTAATTCTTCTGCAATTTTCTCAATAGCTTTTAATCTATGATTTACACCAGATTTCCCTAGTGGCTCTTTTAACATATTTCCTAATTCTATCAAAGAAGCCTCTGGATGTGAAATTCTAAGCTGTGCAATTTCTTGTAAACCTTCTGATAACTTCTCTAGTTCTCCTTTTTGCCTCAAGAATTCAATCGCTTGTATTTGCTTTAGTGCAGATTCCACTGTTTTATTCAAATTCGCGGTTTCACAATTTACCTTTCGATTGACATTCCCTCGAATTTCACGGTACACTCTAATTTCCTCAAACTGCAATACAGAATGATTTGCACCAATAAAAGCCAAAAACTTTGAAATCTCTTCTCCATCTTTCGCATAAATTCCATTGCTTTGATTTTTTATAACTTGTTTCACCACAATTTGATAAGTTTGTAATAGTTCTTGTATAAAATCCGCATATGTTTTTTGAGAAAATAGTACTTCTAAATGATAGCTTTGTTTTGGATTACTAATAGAGCCACTTCCTAAAAAGCACCCTCTTATCAATGCTTTTTGTAATACTTCTTGTTTCTCTACTTGCTTTCTTATTTTTTCTAAATCTAGTATAAAGTTCTCTTGTATCTCCCCTAGTTCTGGTATTGGTGTTGTGATAGAAAATGTCTTCCCTACAATTTGAATTTCATATTTGGTTTGTTGTAAGTTATTTAACAATTTACTAAAGCGATTGATGTTATACTCATTTTCTGTCGAGAACTTCATTTTATTTTTTTCTATTGTCATATGGTTTGTCATCAAATAGCCTAAAAATTCATATTTAACAGCTTCCTTATTGGCTAAATTAGTTAACTTATTCAATTCTTCTTTTACTTCACCTGCAAATGACATCTATTCACCTTCTTTTGCTACTTTTTGAAATATCATAACACGGTCATTGTTTTCTAAGTCTCTAATAGGCTCCTTTGTTATTAACGCTAACTGGCAATTCTCTTTTAACTCTTGCCATAGCTTTATAATTTTTTCACCTTGGTCATATCCAATTTCTAAGAGCACATATCCTTCTTTTTTGAGATATTGTCTTGCATTTTCTAAGATTAATCTATAAAACTTCAGCCCATCTTCTCCACCATCTAAAGCTATTCTAGGTTCTTGTTTTACTTCTTTACTTAAGGTATCTATTACTTTTGTTGCTATATATGGTGGATTAGATACAATCATATCAAATTCCATTCCTTCTAAATTATGGAACATGTCAGATTGCAAAAATTGGATTTGTACTTGGTTTTGCATTGCATTCTTTTGCGCTATTTTCAATACCTTATCACTAATGTCTACTGCTATGATTTGATACTCTTCTATCATATATTGGCTAGTATTTTGTAATTGTTTTGCAATAGAAATAGCAATTGCTCCACTTCCTGTACACAAATCTAATATCTGAATTTTGGCATCTTCTATGCTTCGTATCTTCTCTATTGCTTGTTCTACTAAAATTTCAGTATCTGGTTGAGGAATTAAAACATTTTCATCTACATAAAAGTCTAATCCCATAAATTCTTGTAGATGTGTCATATATTGCAAAGGTCTTCCTTGTATCATTTCTTGTAGTCTTTCTTCATACTCTTTTTGTTTCTCTTTTGAAACCTCTTCTAAAGAATTTCTAATCATCTCTTCTCTTGATTGCTGTAATACAAATTCTAATAACCTTTTTGCTTTATCTTCTTCTATGTCTTCTTTTTTTAATTTTTCTTTTCCTAATTTTAATAACTGACTTTGGTTCATTACTGGTATCCTTTACTTTTGTTAACATACTATCATAAAAGCAGACAATTATCAACTAATTATCTGCTTTAAATTTTGTTCTTAGAATTCATCTTTTAAGGCATTATTAAGAAAATCCACTATACTAACTGTTTTATTTTGAATAATAAGTCTATTCACTTTTTGATGATTAACCAATAATTCTCCTTTTAGCAAATCATATTCTATCTGACAAACATTTTCAATAGAAATCTCTTTATCTTCTAGCTGAATGTCTGGAATATCAAAAATCTTTGCCAATTCATTTCCAATATTTTTCTCTTGTACTCTAAATAGATGCCCACAATATTGACATAAATGTGTTCTATGAGGAGTATATGCAAATTTCCCATTATCGGAATGGTAATGATTGCAATAATTACATTTCACATTTTCTAAAGATATATGGTTAATTTTTGCTAGCATCATGCCCCCTAAATCTTTATAATTCAATACAGAATTTTCAAATACCAATACTCCCTTAAACAAATTATTGTTGACCAATATGTCTGGCACTACATTATCTAAAATATTATGATAAATAACTTTTATACTTTCTATTTTATTTTGCCTTAAGTCTAAACTATCGTCGAATTGTTCCTTATTAGTGCATAGACATTCTTCCAATTTATTTCCTTTTTCATCAGAAGCAAGAGCTTTGTGATTTGTACAATAATATTGTGATATTCCATCTTCTGATTTTCCAACATATTCTATCTTACATTTCATTGTTTTCCTCACTTTCAATTTAGTAGTTGTATATTATTTTTTTCAAGAAATAGGTTGCCAGCTTTATCGCAATTTATCTGTTGACAATAGCAATAAATCTGTGTATAATAAAGATAGGAAATGGAGAAACCACAAACGTGGTTTGCCAGTATAGATGCAGACACACCTAACTGTCAATTTTACAGATGTGTTTTTTTGTTGGTTTATTTCTGTTTACTCAAAATTGTTGCTAATGCTACAATTAAGGCAACAGCTATGATAGTCATTCCTACTAATGCATAAAATAATATGTATATTGTTGCTATTAAACATCCAGTATCTATCATACGCCTCACCTTCTTTACAGAGGCAAACCACATCTGTTTGTTCTCATTTCCTACAATATCTAGTATAGTATACTTTTACATATTTGCCCAGTATCTTTAGAAATATTTTTTCGCTTTTTTGACACAAAAAGCCCCGCTTTAGCCGTAAGGTGAATGAAATTTTAAGAGCCTGCTTTCACAGGTGGGTGTCTTGTTGAATGCTCCTGGGTTTCTTACTACTAACTAATGGTGTAAGCTTACACGCCACATTCAAAGGCGGACTCCCTTTAATCGTTTGTTGGTTCTAAAATTCCAGTCTACACGCACTATGCAGGGAAAAATAATATCTATTTAATTCTATTATTATCTTATCATATCTTTTGTTTGGTTGCAACTACCTTATTGATTTTTCTTGTATTTTATGATATCTTAATTCAAAACGTTACCCTGAAAGAAGGATAAATACTATGGAAACAAAAGATAATGTAAATAATTCCAACTCTAACTTTTTTAAGACAAAAGGAATATTGTTCCTTATCATTTTTCTAATTCTTATTTTGTCTGCTTTTGTTTTTCTTTTCTTACGCCCAAAGAATCAATCTTCACAAGAACATCATTCAGAATTAAAAACTACTACTGATTATTCAATTGAAAAAGTAGTTTGTTATAGCAGTGCTTATGGAATAAACAAGGAAGAAACGCAAGCCAGATGGAACCTAAATTTAAGCCAATATACCGATATTGCTATCTACCTTAATTCACAACCTAATATCAGTTCCATTTATATTGACAATATTTCTTACTCTAACACAGAGGGAAATACTTATTATTTAATCAATTTACCAATTGAGGATTTTGGAAAAACACCTACTAATAACATAGAAGTAACTACTAGTGAAAGAATTGACTTTGGCAATTCTTCCCCTATTACACTTCGTTACCTTAATCAAAACTTCAAAGAAAATTGTGTCATTACAGACATTGAAAATCCTCTTGTGTTTGATGGAAGCTTACTAAAAAGAGGAAAAGTTACCCTTTCCTCCTTAAAAAATACTGTGTCATTTACTATCCATTTAATAGACACCTCTGGGCAAGAATTTACTTACCCTATTGAAGTTTCAATCCCTTTGGAAAACAAAGAAACTGGAGAAACTATCTATTCTGGAAGTTATATAGAAGAGAACTTTCTTACAGATGCCTACTTTTATGTAGAGAATCAATAATTACTCTAAAATCTCTCCTATCAAATCATATTCTTTGATATCTGTTATCTTACAAGTTACAAACTCACCAGCTTGTAACTTTTCTGTTCTGTAGGAATTTTTGCCGCAAATGCGGTAAAAAGTTCCTTACAGAACAGTTATTGCGAATTCTACAAAATCTTAAAGGCTTTGCCTTTTTAGATTTTGTTAATCCGCTTTTTTGTATTAGGAATATAAATCACTCCATCAATTTCAGGAGTATCCATATAACTTCTACCTACATAGTACTTTCCATTTTTAGTCATGCCTTCTAGCATTACTTCATAGTTCTTTCCTACTTTTTGCTTTAGATTTTCCTCAGAAATTTCTTGTTGCAGGCTCATAATTTTATGATATCTACTTTTCTTTGTTTGAGAATGAACTTGGTTTTGCATTTTTTCTGCTGGTGTTCCTTCCTCTTTAGAATAAGCAAAAGCACCTAATTTATCAAATCTAGCCTCTTTTAGGAAATCATATAATTCTTGGAATTCTTCCTCTGTCTCCTCAGGAAATCCTACCATAACAGTGGTTCTCAAAATACAATTTGGAAGTTCCTTTCTTAATTTTGTAATTAAGCTTCGGATAGTCTTCCCATTGCTATGACGGTTCATTCTTTTTAAGACTGTATCTGAAATATGCTGAATAGGAATATCAAAATAAGGACAAATTTGTGGATGCTTTTTTATCGTCTCAATCAGTTCTTCTGTAATGGTTTCTGGATAAGCATATAGAAAGCGTATCCACTTAATCTCAGGAATTTTGCAAAGTTCTTCTAATAATTCAGCCAATCTTGGCTCACCATAATTATCTATTCCATATTTCGTGGTATCTTGCGCTGTTAAAATAATCTCTTTGTAACCCTTTTGTGCTAAATCCTTTGCTTCTTGTATAATCCTCTCTATTTTTCTGCTTTTCAAAGGTCCTCGAATTTTTGGAATAGCACAATAAGTACAATAATTACTACAACCATCCGCAATTTTTAAATAAGCATAATTCTCTCCAGTTGTAATCACTCTATCTGCTAATTCGTCAAATGGCTCTTCCTCTTTTTCTGCTTCGTTTTCGATTAACTCCTCTATTTTATTCCATAACTTATCATATTCACTATATTTAATATATAAATCTACTTCCGGAATTTCCTTTTCTAACTCCTCTTTGTATCTTTCTACTAGGCATCCCATTGCAATTAAATATTTACAATTCTGATTTTTATACTCTGCCATTTCTAAAATCGTGTTAATCGCTTCTTGTTTCGCTGATTCTATAAAACCACAAGTGTTAATCACAATAATTTCTGCTTGTTTTGCATCATTAATAATTTCATATTGATGATTTTTAAATAATGCTATTGTCTTTTCTGTATCTACTAAATTCTTATTACATCCTAGTGAGATAAATCCTACTTTCATTTTTGCTTCCTTTCATGTCAGGTTGGGGACGTTCCTTTTTCTGACACTTTTGTCAGACTAGGGACATACCTTTTCTTTTTAATTTTCAAGGAGTGTCCCCTATATGACACCTTTGTCACAAAAAGGAACGTCCCCAACCTGACAAACTGACACTATTTTTCAATTACTTTTTGTAATAGTTTTAGTCCATCTAGTAATTTGTTGTATGTTTCTTTGCTTATATTTGTTTCCTCTCCACGTGCATATCTTTTTGCTACCCCTTTCATATCAATTAGTTCATAGCGATTTTGTGCATCTTGACCGTTATCTAACATATAAATTGGTGTATAGTCTACTTTATTTAATGTAACTTTGCCATCTTCTCCACTTTTGCGAAGTTCTATATTTAACACTAATTCCACTTTTGATGTATCGTTATTATCAGCACAAATATAGTTTCCTAAAGAATAAGCAATAAAGACATTCTCTCCTTCTTTATTTTTTCTTACTTGCATTGGCTGGATTGCTGCTGAGTGATTTCCTAAAATAGCATTTGCGCCATTGTCAATTAAAAAGTCTGCTATTTTTTCTTGTTCTTTGTTTGGTTTAGTAGCGTAAGCGTCTCCCCAGTGCATAATGACAAATGTAAAATCCGCATTTTCTTTAGCATAGTCTAAATCTTCTTTTGCTATTTTTTCATTATATAAATTTGCTGCTTCTAATTCATTCTCTTTTTTCTTATCTTGTTTTTCCATGACACAAGTATAGGATAAAAAGGCAATTTTAGTTTCTTTTATTGTTTTAATAGTTACTCTGCTATCCCCTAAATTATCTCCGACTGTGTCATACCCTATATCTTGTAAATATTCTTTGGTTTGTTTTAGTCCACTGATGCCATAATCTAAACTATGGTTTGTACTAATGCTAACTAAATTCACTCCTGAATTCTTAACTGCATCTGCAAACTCTTTTGGGCTATTACGTAATCCAAATCCTGAATATTCTTTATCTACAAAATTCGTTTCCATTGTACCTAATACAATATCACTACGTTTTAGAAATCCTGTAATATTCTGGAACATGGGATTAAAATTATATGTTCTTCCTTGCTTTGCATCTTCTATTAGTTCATTTTCGCATAAAATATCTCCTACTGCTGAAAGAGTAATAATGCTATCTCTTTTTTTACTATTCACATCTGAAATATTTTGGACTGTATCAGAAAAGATGTCCTCAATTTGTTTATCTAGTTCTTCTCTTTGCTGTGCTAGTAATTTCTTTTCTTGACTTGTACGATATATATTGCTTCCTAAACAAGCCGCAATTATTACAGCTAAAATAGATGTAACAATAAAAAAAGTTTTCCAACTAATTGCTTCTACAATTCTTTTAAATACTCTTTTATTTCTTCTACTTCTTGCCATCTTTTGTTTTTCTCCTTTTTTTGTTAATACCTTATCATAAAAAACAAGAATTAGCAACTTTAACATAAGAAAAGTTTAAGCTTTTTTTAAGGGTTTCTTAAAACACTTTTTTCATTTATTTTATATAATATAGATAAGTTTGAAGGAAGGCAATATTTTTAAATGAAGAAAAAAATTGTAATATTATTTTTGTTAATTGTAGGGCTAGTTATTTATTTTCACAATGGCGGTAACGAACTTACCTCTAGTCTTTTTAATCTTTCTAGTGACTATCCGACAATTAAATTAGATACAAATATAAATTATTCTGGAATTGGACAAGAAAAGATAAATAATGCAGATGGTTATTTTACAACCTTTACTACAATAAATGAGTATAAAAAAACTTATAAAGAATATAAACAAAACGGAAATGCTTCATGGAGCGATAATCACTACTGGGGTGGTACTATGGCTAAAAATGGTTGTGGTATTGCTGCACTTGCTACCATCCTAAGTGGATATAACCAAGACTACACACCAGAAGATCTTAGGCAAAAATATTTTCCTGTTTTAAATTATGACTTGCTATCGGAGGAATTATCCCATACCTTTCATATTAAAAACACAGACTTTTATTATGATAGCATACATTTATCACAGGAAAAATTACAAGAACACTTAAGAACAAATAGGCCCATTTTAATTTGTGTTTGGAATAGTCCTCATAATAATCGTTGGACTACCGCTTCTCATTATTTAGTTTTACTAGCAACAGATGACAAAGATATGGTATATGTTTCTAACCCAAATCGGTGGTGAAAATGATAGTAAAAATTCTGGTTGGTACCCATTTGACGAGGTAACTCCCTACATTGCTAAAGCTTTATATATAGAAAGTTATTGATTGAAAAAATAGCACCTCTAAATTTTTAACATTTTTGGATGCTATTTTTTAATACACTTACCTTTTATTTTACATATTCATTTAAAGGTTTTGATTTGTAATTTAGTTCTCCAAATTTTTCTGTTGTTACATATCCAGCTTCGCTATTTATAACATCTGGAATACGGTTTACAACACTTGCACATGTTAATTCTACTGTAGCAGGTCTTGCAACTGTGATCGTAGTTTCTGGCTCTCCATAAATGGTCCATTCATTTTTGTCATAGTCTTCCTTAGAATATACTTTTCCAATACATTCACTTTCAATAGTAACTCCTTCTTTAGTAGTTGTTGTAACAACTGCACTCATTCCTGTAGCATCTCCTGCTTTTACAGTTGTTCCTAATGTTTCTGAATGGATATCCTCTTTGTAAGTTTGTGGTACTGTTTTTTGTGTTTGGCTTTCTACCGTTAATCCTAATTTTGAACATAACCATCCATTTACATTCCACATATAAGATGGCAAATATTCTCCACTTTCAATTACTTTTTGTCTTTCTTCATCTGAAATTCTATCTACTGAAGCAACTTCTTTATCGAACTCTTCTAAAGTAAGTCCTGAACCATGTGCTTTTGCTAATGCAATACCATAGTCTTCTACGTTATAGCTTGAACTTCCTTTGATTTTTGTGATTTTTTGAGTAGAACCTGCAATAGAACTAATTAATTGTCCCCAGTAAATATCTTGGTATCCACTTCCTGTAATAGTACATCCTGTTTGTTTTGCCATTTCATCTAATTCTTTGAAGATATTTGGATTTGAATTTTGTGGGTAAAATGCTTCTTCACAAGTTGTAATAGCATTTACTCCTAATTTTGCACAAAGCATTAAGGCATCTCTTGTTTCAGAAATCAAACTCATTGTAGTAACAATTGCAATATCTGGTTTTACTTGTTTCATCATTTCTTCTGCTTGTTCTAATGCTGTTACAACAACGTTTTTCTTTTCTCCTCCCATTACTTCGCCTATATCTTTTCCAATAACGCTAGGATTTACGTCAATAGCTCCAACTATTTCTCCACCTTTTTCGTAAACATAGCGCATTGTATATACTGCCATTTTACCTGTTCCGAATTGTACGACCTTTACTTTCCTATCCATAAATTTTCCTCCTTCTTCTTATTTCATAGTTTTTCGACTTGAAATAAGACTTAAAATTTAATCTTTCGATTTATGAAATAATTATACACTAAACTTCATTTTTTATTCAATAGTTATAGATTGTTTTCATGAAAAAAGCAAATAATTAATAACTTAATTATCTGCTTTTTCTACCTATCTTTCTTGTTTTTCTATTACAATTTCCTTGTCTTGGCTATCTACTTCAAATTTATGATTATCTACTCTAATGAAACTTGTTCCAATTGGTGAATCTAAATATGGAATAATATCAGGATCATAATTGCAAATTGTATTTAGTGCGAATACATGTATATTATTTGGATTATCACTATATTCGTCACTTTCATCCCCCTTCATAAATCTCCACCCACTATCTGGAACATCTTTATCAGGTTCTTCTCTATACATATATCCTACTTTCCATCCTTCTTTTGTAATTTTATCTGAAACTAAACACCCTTCTGGTCCTTTTCCATCCCAATCTAATAATTCTTTAATTTCAATATCAATAAATCCATTCTGTTCCATATTAATTTCCTTTCTTTTCATTATTCTACTAAATCTGTATAATACATAACTTCTTTATCTAATGATTTTGCAAACTCTATTTCACTTTTTGTACTACTTCCTATATGGTTATTTACATTAACAACTAATATCGCATCTGATAATTTTATTTTTTCTTTGTGCATTTTATCAATCATCAAAGCTTCCTCTTGTGTATAATCATTTTTATCAGATTTTGCTAATTCATTTGGAGTTAACATGCAATTTCCCTTTAAAGTCATTTTTTCTGTTATTTCTGCCATTTCTTTTTTAAATTTAAAACTACCACATACTGTTATTATTTTCATTGTACATTTTTCTCCTCTACTAATTGTAATTTCTATTTTACTTTTTTATATATGTTTTCACAAGATTTACATGTAATTTTCATTTCATAGTTAGCTACTTTTTTATCCAATATTGTAATTAAAGGTTCGCTATCTTTTGGACAGCATAATCTATTTTTAATATTCACTAATTCATCAACACAACTTTTACCTGTTTTACTATCTTCAAAATCTAAAAATGCACTACCTTGACTTCCACAATTACATTTATATTTCAACTCTAATCTATCATAAGTGGAATAACATAAATATCCTATGTTTTCATTACACTTATCACAATACATCCACCCACCATAATTTGTTGCTAGTCTTGTATTTACTAGTTCTTTATTCTTTAATACTCTTGCCATAAATTTACCTCCTTTAATATTGGTAGTTATCTATCTTTTATATAATTTAATATTTTAGTTGTTAGTGGTTTAAATATGAAATACATTATATACCCAAACATTCCACCAGTTACATTTGTTATTATGTCGGTTATATCTGATGACCTAAAACCACTTATGAAAGGTTGTAGTATTTCTATACTCAAACTTAATAGAAATGTATAAAAAACAACCTTTAATAATTTGGCATTTTCTTTTTTGGTTAAAGGTAATAAAAATCCAAAAGGAACTGTCATTATAACATTTAGCCCTACCTGTCTAATAAAATCTCCTCTACTATTTAAAACATCAACAAATGGAACTAAATTCATTGGTGTATATTGGTGATTAAATACAAATGGTATGGATGTTACTATAGGCATTAAAGTAAAATATAATACAAAAGATAAATATATATACATTGTAGTATTTACAAGCAATACATCTCTTCCTTTTGCTTTCCATTTTTTATAAAATTTTAAAAAATATATTATAATTAACACGACAAAGTCTACTAACTCTTTCATATCCCATCACTCTCTCAATTTATATTCATTTTCTATTCGGCTTTCTTTTTATCAAAAGTAATTTTTTTAAATCTCCTAATAGTGAATCATCAGTTATTTCAAACATAACCCATTTCCCATCATGAAATGTTTGAGCATTATCATAGGTTTCTAGTGCATCAGGCGAAAGCTCTTTTCTTATTTCTTCAACTTTAGCTCTTTCATCTTTCCCAAAGATTATCATAAAACCTAACATATTTTCCATTTTATTGCTCGTCCTTTTCTTATATATTGTAAGTTTAATCAGATTCTCTCTTATGATTTAAGTGTATTCCGATATGCCCTATTCCTAATATGATTGTAGATACTATTAAGAATATATTTTTACCATATATCCCTAATAATAGAAATGCCATTACTGGCAAAGTTGCACCTGCAACTGGTATTCCAAATAAACTGCAATACATATCCTTCATTGTTTTATTGCTTCTAAAATATCTAATCCAATATATTTCATATAAAATCATTAGAATAAAAGCAATTAGCAGTACAATAGTCCAACTAGATATTTTGATTATATTAAAATCACTAAATATCAATGATAAACAAGTTACTAGCACTTGTCCAATTCTTTCAAATAGTAGTAATATTTTGTCTTCGCTTTTTACATATTTATCATAGTCTTTTGGTTTGTTTTTGCTCCATATCATATTAGGAAGCATCAACATTACTAAAAATATTAAACCAATATAAGAAAAGCCAAAATGAATATTCATTATTTCATCTCTCTTTCTATAACTTAATTTATTGATTACTTTTATAATCAATATTTGCTAATTTTGCTTGTTTGCATAAATCTTTTGTCTGTATTTTATATTGTTTTCCATCTTTTATTGTATAAGTTCCACATTGTCTAAACTCAAAATTAACATTTTTTCTGATACATTGTTCTCTAATATCTAATGCCCATTCATAATGAAATACTCTAGCATTTATATCAGATTCTCCACCGACAAACAACTAATTCAATATCCTCAAGATATTTTTCCATATCTATTTTTTCTAATAGTGGCTGTGCTGTTATACATTTATGTTTTATTGGTAAATCTTTAAATATTGCTAATTTATCATCTGCATTTTTTTGATTTTCAATAGTACAACATACAACAACATTATCATATCCATCGTTCCAGTCATTTGGAATACATTTCACAAATCTATCAATTCTTTTTGTTAAAAACAGAAAAGTACAGTCCTGTCTTTCCTTCATCATTTTCCAACATTCTTTTCTCCACTCATCTGCTTCTTCAATCAAAAAATCTGTTGAAAAACATAAATAAACAATTCCAGATTTCATTTTGTAATTGCCATTTTTTAATTTCTCTATTGGTTTTTCAAAGTCCTTTGTTTTTATAATTTCATTCGTATTTATATTTCTTTTTAAATCTCCTTTATGAATATAGCAATGCAAACAGCCATCACTACATTTTTTACACCCTCGCCACGGGTTCCACATTGCCATATTATTTCACTCCTAAAATTTTGAATTTTCATAATTGTAAGGAATACTTGTCCCTACAACAACATCTTCTATTTTTTCGATAATTAGCCAATCATCCATATTTCCTTGGTGTTTAAAATCTAATGCTGTAATTTCTTCTACATTTTTAAATTCCACTAAACATAAACAT
>CANDRW010000050.1 GCA_947388675.1 uncultured Clostridium sp.
ATTAAGAGCTTCGCATTCGCGCATACATAAAGGTAAAAAATATTTGTTTTTTATAAAACTTTATTGACATTTTTATAAAAACTTATATATAATTTATAAAGATATATATAAATAATATATAAATTAATTATAAGAAGTCTCAATAATTTGAAAGAGAAAATGTTATGTTATTTATTAAGAAAACAAAAGAAAGGAAAAGGTAAAAAAAGATGAAAAAAACGAAAAAATTAAAACAAGTTTTAGTAACAAGTACCTTGTTATTAGGAATCTTAACTCTAAGCGGAAGCGCAAGCAAAGCAGCCTTACAAGCAAATGCATCAACACATAGCAAAGGAAAAACAGCAACAGGAGCTAGTTGGATACAAAGTATAAGAGAGATGGAGACAAGTGGACAGACAATGGGGTTAAATGAGACGATAAATACAAGTACATTGGTTGCAACAAGTAGTAGTAATAATATCGATGTACACATGATGAAGACAACCGAATATGGAGCTATGGCTATTTTATCTGCATCTGGATTCGGATGGAGCGGAAAATTAGCTGATGCACCAGTAAAAAGTACCACAGGAAACATAACAGGAGTATATGTACGGAACAAGATGGGAGTGGACAGCAGGAGTATGCTCTGCAAGTACAGTAGGAAAAGATGCAAGGTATTACGATTTATATAAAGTTAGCGACCAAACGTCAGCAAAGGTCGGAGACGCACTTGGCAAAGACACGTACACTACTAATCCTGGCTGCTCAGGCTGGCATGACGCTGGCAACGCTGGCTGGTTCAATTACACTGATGGCGGTTTTCGCCGTGGCTGGGGTGGGATTTTTTCTTTTCAAGGCAACTATGTGGGAGGCGATAGAGGAAGTTGTCGTTGGACTGATGTCAACTGTGGTCGTGGAGTAGCAGTGGTTCAGTCAGGCGTGTGAAATTTCGTCTATTTAGACGAAATGAACTACGCATGATTGATGCAATATAGCGAAGTTTAGGTTAGCTGTTCGCGAGGAACGAGCGTTACAGATAAGCTATGCGTAGTGAAGCGGAGTTGCAAGGTAAGAAGAGTGAAAAAACGAATAGAAAAAAGGAGACAAGAATGAATCTCAAGAAAATAAAGCAAAAGAAGAAGCAAAAACGGCATATCCTACCAGGAGAAGCCATTTGTACACATCAAAGATACTACAACGGGCATCACATTAGTAGCCCTTGTTGTGACAATAGTTGTTCTCTTAATCCTAGCAGGAATTACTATTGCATATCTTTTTGGTGATAATAGTATCTTTAATAGAGCAAATGAAGCCAAGTTTAAAGCAAGATGGTCCACATATAAAGAACAAGCAGATGTGTATACTACATGGAAAATAGCATCTTCTATGAATGTTAATGTCAATGGTATTAATGCTGGAGATACCTTACTAAAATTAATAGAAATAGAAGCAGATGTAGATATTAAGCCAGAAGATATCAATACTCAAATGAGTGAAATAGTAAATAACATAGAAAGCCAAGATGAACGCTATGCAGTAGTATATCATGGAGAATTATGTTATGTACTAGATGACCATAATAGAAATGGAGAAAGAGATGCCAAGTGGTGTTTAGAAATAGGGATACCAGTACTAGAATTAAAGAGACCATCAGGCACCAATATTAAAGATGGAAGTTACGAATATGTAAATGGTGTATATATGTGTACACCAGATTTAACAGGATTTAATGAAAACTATACAAGATATGTAAATGAAAATGAGAATGGAGTAATGGAGCCTGGAAATTGGATATTTTCTAAAGCAACAGAAGACTGGTATAACTATACAGAAAGTAAGTGGGCTAATGTAGTAACAGAAAATATGGGAATAGAATGTTACTATACTTGGATACCAAGATATTGTTTTAAATTAAATAAAGGAAGCCAAAGAGCAGATGTAAAGTTAATAGATTTGAATAATGGCTATAAAGATCCATATACAGAAGAAGAGACCATATGGGAAGAACTAGAGAAACAAGGGTATCAAGTACCAGAAGCATTTCAGTTTAATGGACAAGATTTACCAGGATATTGGGCAATGAAATATAACTTAGGAGATGCACCAACAACTACTACAATTTTCTATAACATGAAAGTAACAAGAGGAATTATCACAATAACAAATACACAAATAACAAATGGAAATGATATTGTAAAATGTGTTGTTTCATTAAATAGTGAAGAAGCATATACAGAAACAGATATTGCCAATATTAGTACAAAAAAATATGAACTAAAAGGAATGAGAAAAGGTGATAATGTAATCAATATAACAGGATATAATAGCAAAGGAGAAATGATAGGAAGCTATACAATGGTGTATGCATCATCAATAGTGAATCCACCAGATAGAACGGGGTTTGATCCAGACAGTACATTCTATGTGTTATATGATGAAAATGACAATGAATATAGTACAGTACCACTTAGTGAAGAACCACCAACAGGTTGGTACAATTATGATTCAGCAGAATGGGCAAATATTGTAGTAAGAAATAATGATGCAGAAACTTATTATACCTGGATACCAAGATATGAGTTTTACTTAGTAGGGGGACAAACTCAACAAAGTGTTGTGAAGTTTATAGACGGAACCAAAGGTGGAACTGGTAGTAATAGAGCTGGCGTGACATCAGGCTACCAAGTACCAGAAGCATTTAAGTTTAATGGGAAAGAACTTACAGGTTATTGGGCAATGAAATACAATGTAGGAGAAACAGACACTTCAACTTTAAATGCAGAAGTAGCATATAACTCAAGTTCGATTACGATAAAAGGAATTAAGGGAAGTTTAGCAACTACTGGTTTAACATATAATTACTACATCAGTGGAAAGCCAAGAACGAAAGATTCAAAGCCAGATAAAACGACAACAAACCCAGAAGACAGTATTACTTTTGAAGGACTAACAAGTGGAATAGAATATGTTATTTTAGTAGAAATAAGAAATGGAAAGCAACTAGTAGGAAGCTTAACAAAGAGAGTAAAAACAGCAGAGCCAAACAAACCAGAATTAACAGGCTTCAATCCAGACTGCACCTATTATGTGCTATATGACGATAGCGGCAATGAAACAATAGGAGAAAAGATAACAAAGGACGGAAGCAATATGCCAGATAATTGGTATGACTATTCAAAACAAAAGTGGGCAAATGTTGTAACGCAGAATAATGGAACAAAAACTTACTTCACTTGGATACCAAGATATGAATTTAAATTAGACGGAAACAAAGCAGTACAAAGAAGCGATGTAAGGTTCTTAAGCGGAACAAGTTCAGAAACAAGAGCAGATTATCAAGTACCAGAAGCATTTAGATTTAATAATAAAGATTTAAAAGGTTTCTGGGCAATGAAATATAATGTGGGGGAATAGTGGAAAATGGAAAAAGGGACGGTTCTCTTTTCAAAAATAGAAAAAGGAAAGTAAAAATAGAGTATAAAAATATTATCTAAGAACAAGAAAAAAGGAGATAGAAATGACTTTGCCAGAAATCATAGGATTAAATGTAAAATGGTATCGTTACCAAAATAGAATGACACAAAAAGAATATGCTAACAAAATTAAGTTCAAAATAGCATATTTAAGTATTGTGGAAAGTGGAAAAGTAAATTTAACCTGCAAAAATATTAGTCTTTTGGCTAAGTCCTTCCATATTCCTCCTGAACTATTACTAAATGAAAAGACTGCAAAGCTTGCTAAAGGTTTGCCGATAAGATTAGGTAGATGTAAGATAAGAGATAATAAATAATAGGTATAAAGAGAAAGACACAGCTTTTCTAAAATAGAGAGCGGTGTCTTCTAATATGTTGGAGATTAAAGAAAAAATAATAAATAATTTATAATATAGGGGAAATTTGAATTGCAAACACTTGAAAAAAAGCCAATTTTAAGGTATGATAAATACAGCTAAAAAGAGAAGGAGGCAAGAATAATGAAAGTCATTTTATTAGAGAATATAAAAGGGGTAGGAAAAAAGGACGAAGTGATAAATGCAAGTGATGGATATGCTAGAAACTTTTTACTTCCTAGAAAATTAGCAGTAGAAGCAAACGCAGAAAATATGAGTAAATTGAAAGGGAAAAATGACTCTACTGCATATAAAAAATCAGTAGAAAAAGAAGAAGCGCAAGGTATAGCAGAAAAGCTAAAAAATATTACTTTAAAAGTAGCTGTCAAAGCAGGGGAAAATGGAAAAATATTTGGTTCTATTACTTCTAAAGAAATTGCAGATAATTTAAAAGAACAATATAAAATTGAAATAGATAAAAAGAAAATCGACTTAAAAGAACCTATCAAAACATTGGGTAGTTTTTCTGTAAATATCAAATTATATGAAGGTGTTATTGGAACTTTAAAAGTACAGATTACAGAATAATTTTCTAAAAATAAAGGAGCAAATAAATGGAACTAGGAAAAATTCCACCACATGATATAGAAGCAGAGCAAGCTGTTATTCGGAAGTATGCTAACAGATAAAGATGCTATTTCTGCTGCGTTAGAAGTATTAAAGGCAGAAGACTTTTATCGTGAAGATAATAAATTAATATTTGAAGCAATTCTTAATTTATATAATAGTGCACAACCTGTTGATATTATTACTTTAAAAACAGAATTACAATCGATGAAACAATTAGAAGCAGTTGGTGGGCTAGAATATATTGCACAGCTTCCAGACAAAGTACCAACAACAGCCAATGTAGAGCAATACATTAAAATTGTAGAAGAAAAATCAGCTTTAAGAGCATTAATCAAGACAGCAAATGATTTAATCGATTTAGGATATGACCAAACACAAGAAGTAGAAGATATTCTAGATACTGCTGAAAAAAGAATTTTTGATGTTATCAAAAATAGAAATCAAAAAGGATATTCAGCAATTAAAGATATTCTAGTAGATTCTTTTACAGAATTGGAGAAGCTATATAATCAGAAACAACATATTACAGGAACTCCAACTGGGTTTGCTGACCTAGATTATATTACAGCAGGGTTACATCCATCAGACTTAGTTATTGTTGCAGCAAGACCTGCTATGGGAAAATCAGCCTTTGCTTTAAATATTGCTACTAATGCTGCAGTAAGAGCAAATGTGCCAGTTGCTATTTTTAGCTTGGAAATGTCAAAAGAGCAAATGACTAATCGTATTTTATGTAGTGAAGCAATGGTAGATAGTAACAAGGTAAGGACAGGAAAAATAGAAGATGATGATTGGACAAAATTGGCAGAAGCATCAGGTGCCTTATCTACATCGCAGATTTTTATTGATGATACACCAGGTATTTCTGCTATGGAAATTCGTGCGAAATGTAGAAAATTAAGTTTAGAAAAAGGGCTAGGATTAGTAGTAATTGACTATATTCAATTAGTACAGGGAAGTAACAAGAAAAATGGTAGCCGTGAGCAAGAGATTTCTGAAATTAGCCGTTCTTTAAAGATTTTGGCAAAAGAAATTGGAGCGCCTGTTATTGCACTTTCACAATTATCAAGATCAGTAGAACAAAGACCAGATCACAGACCAATGCTTTCAGATTTACGTGAATCGGGAGCAATTGAGCAAGACGCTGATATTGTTATGTTTTTATACCGTGATGATTATTATAACGAAGACTCTGAAAAGAAGAATATCGCAGAAGTAATTTTAGCAAAGCACAGAGCAGGTAGTACTGGAACAGTAGAACTAGCATGGCTAGGAAGTTATACTAAGTTTGCTAATTTGGATAAGTATCGAGAATAACATGGTGTCAGTTTGGGGACGTTCTTTAAAACTGACAAAAGTGTCAGTTTAACCTACGTCCCTAAAGTGACAAAAGTGTCAGTTTGGGGGACACACCTTGAAGAAAAGGAAGGAAAAATGAGGAACGAAAACGATTTACAACAAAAAGTTTTGACAATTATTCAAAAACACAACTTAATACAAAAAGGAGACAAAATAGTAATTGGCGTATCTGGAGGTCCTGACTCCATGTGCTTGCTCAATTGCTTATTTTGCTTGAAGAAAATTTTAGATATAGAATTAGTAGCCTGCCATGTTAATCATATGATAAGAGAAGAAGCAGACGAAGAAACCAAATATGTGCAAGTGTTTTGTGAAGAAATAGGAGTGCCATGTTTTACTAAATATGCAAATGTTACAAAAATGTCACAAGAGCAAAAGCTAGGGACAGAAGAAATGGGACGAAAAGTACGCTATGAATTTTTTGAAGAAATAGCTAAAAAAACACTAGCAAACAAAATCGCAACAGCACATAATTCTAATGACAATGCAGAAACGGTATTGATGAATTTGCTAAGAGGAAGTGGTATTTCTGGTTTGAAGGGCATTGAAATTAAGATTAACAAATATATTAGACCAATTTTGGAATGTGATAGAGCTGAAATTGAAGCTTATTGTAAAGAAAAAGGATTACATCCTAAAATTGATAAAACAAACTTAGAAAATGATTATACAAGAAATAAAATTAGAAATCAGCTAATTCCTTATTTACAGAAAGACTTTAATCCTAATATCATTCATACATTAAATCGTTTATCAGAATTAGCTGGGGAAGAAGAAGAATATTTCAAAGAAATTGTTAGTAAAACGTATGAAAGTTTAAAAATAGGGGAAAATGAGAAAGAAGTTGTTTTGGACTTACAAAAGTTTAATAAATTATCAAAGGTTATAAAAGGTAGACTACTTTTATATATTATTAACAAGGTAATTGGTACAACACAGGGGATAGGAAAAGTCCATATAGAGGATATAATTAAACTTTGTGAGAATAATATTGGTAATAAATATTTGACTCCTAATAAAAAAATTAAAATTTTTGTAAATAAAGGAAAAATTTTTTTAGAGAAGTTATTGATATCTATTTAAACCTTCCGTAAGCAAAACCTTGATATGACTAAATTTGAAAGAATAAAAGTTTTAAAAAATGCTTGCAATTCATTTTTTAGTATGTTATAGTTTTCTAAGTTCTAGGAGATTGCATCTCAAAGAGTGCAAGCGACATAGAAATTAGTTATTGCGAATGTTACAAAGTCTTAATGCTTTTAGCATTTAGAATTTGTTAATTTGCTTTTTCATGAATAATTGATACTTAAATAACAAGATAGGAGGAAATATTTTGAAAAATAGTATTAAAACATTAGCAATGTGGCTGATTATTGGAATTATTTTAATTGTATTAATTAGTTCTATTATTGAAAACACAGATAGTAAGTTAGCATATTCTGATTTGATAGCAAAGGTGGAAGCAGGAGAAGTAAAAGAAATAACTTTAGCTGCAGATGGCAAAAAAGCAGAAGTAAAATTGAAAAATGAAAACTTCACAAAGGAAGTCAATATTCCTAGTGTAGATAATTTAATGGAAACATTAACTGATAGCATGAAAGCAGGAAGTGTTACAGTAAATGAAAAATCAGAGTCTATTTGGATGATATTATTAAGTTTATTAACACCATTTGGATTATTGATTATATTCTTTATATTCTGGTTCTTATTAATGGGTGGAGCACAAGGTGGAAATGGTGGAAATGGCAAAACTATGTCATTTGGAAAAAGCCGTGCTAGAATGATTAACCCAACTGATAAGAATAGAATTACTTTTGACAATGTAGCAGGTGTAGATGAAGAAAAAGAAGAATTAGAAGAAATAGTAGAATTTTTAAAAAATCCAAGAAAGTTTACTGAAATGGGTGCAAGAATTCCTAAAGGTGTATTATTAGTAGGACATCCAGGAACAGGTAAAACTCTTTTAGCAAAAGCAGTTGCTGGTGAAGCAGGAGTACCATTCTTCTTTATCAGTGGTTCAGACTTTGTTGAAATGTTTGTTGGTGTTGGTGCTTCACGTGTAAGAGACTTATTTGAAGAAGCTAAGAAAAAAGCTCCTTGTATTATATTTATCGACGAAATTGATGCTGTAGGACGCCAAAGAGGTGCAGGACTTGGTGGAGGACATGATGAAAGAGAGCAAACATTAAACCAATTATTAGTAGAAATGGATGGTTTCTCAGCTAATGAAGGTGTTATTGTTTTAGCAGCAACAAACAGACCAGATGTATTAGATAAAGCATTATTAAGGCCAGGAAGATTTGATAGACAAATTGTTGTATCAAATCCTGATGTAAAAGCAAGAGAACAAATCCTAGAGGTTCATAGTAGAAAGAAAAAATTAGCAGATGATGTAGACTTAAAAACAATTGCTAAAAATACCTCAGGCTTCTCTGGAGCAGATCTAGAAAATGTATTAAATGAAGCGGCATTACTTGCAGCAAGAAGAAATTTAGAGCAAATTACAATGCAAGAAGTAGAAGATGCTATGGTAAAAGTAACAATGGGACCTGAAAAGAGAACAAGAGTAAGAAGTGAGAAAGAACAAAAATTGGTTGCTTTCCATGAAGCAGGTCATGCAGTAGTAAGCAGATTTTTACCAACACAAGATCCAGTTCATCAAATTTCTATTATTCCAAGAGGAATGGCTGGTGGATATACCATGTACCGTCCAACAGAAGATAAAAACTTTATGTCTAGAACAGAAATGGTAGAAAATATTGTTTCACTTCTTGGTGGTAGAGTAGCAGAAAAATTAGTTTTAGATGATATTTCAACAGGTGCAAGTAATGATATTGAAAGAGCCACACAGATTGCTAGAAGTATGGTAACTAAATATGGTATGAGTGAAAGAGTAGGAACAATTACTTTAGGTTCTAACCAAGAAGAAGTATTTTTAGGAAGAGACATTGCACAAGGAAGAGAGTATTCAGAAGAAACAGCAGGATTGATAGATGAAGAAGTAAAGAGTATTATTGATTTTGCTTACAGAAAAGCAGAAGAGCTTTTAAAAGAGCATATGGAACAACTAACAAGAGTTGCTAATGTCTTATTAGAAAAAGAGAAAATTGATGGAGAGGAATTTGACGAGATTTTTGGTGAAAATCAATAAAATAGAATGGATAAAAATAGGAGAAGAGTAAAAAACTTCTTCTATTTTTAATTTAAAAAGTACATTGAAAATAGTGCTTGCCTTCTGACAAACCATCAAAAAATAATTTGGACAATGTGTTCTACGAAATATTTATTAAATGTATTCTCATTCGAAATAAAACGTCATGCATTATCTAACTGATTAACAAATTCTATATGAAGAATTATCAAAGGTTGTATATGTTGCAACATTATAGGATAGCAATGACAACTATTGTCCAGAGATGCATTTATTAATGATAAAATAGTTTACATTGTGTAGTTAAAAACTGCACAATTCTTTATTATATACTTGTTTCAATGACGAGGATTTGATATAATAGCCACTAGAAAGAAGGTGGCAAATATGATACTAAAAATAATTACTTTCAATGTTGCACATGGAAAAGGAATGGACGAACAAGTAGATATCACAAGACAAGCTAATTTAATCAAAGAATATCAACCAGATATTGTATTTTTACAAGAAATAGATATGTATACAAAAAGAGCAGGTGAAACTAATCAAATTCGTGAATTTAGCAGACAATTAAGACTACCATATTGTTCTATGGAAAGCAATATCACAATAGCAGATGGATATTATGGAGACGGAATTATTAGTAGATTTCCAATTGCATTTTCCACAAACTATTTAATGCCACTAACTGATATTAACCATGAACAAAGAGGAATATTGTGTAATCAAATTTCCTTTGGAACAACTAAAATCAACCTATTTTCAGTGCATTTATCTACTTATGCAGATGAAAGAGTATTAGCAGCAAAAGAGATGAACAGAATTCTTCGTAAATTAGACAAAAGTGAACTGGTGATAATAGGAGGAGACTTCAATGTAGGCGTTACAAGACTTGGAAAAGGTAGATATATCTTTGAAGAAGCCGAAACTTACGAAGAATATGAAATATTAAAGCAGACCTTAGAACAAGTGCCTAACAAGAAAGATACATGGTTCTCTAAATTAGGACAAGGCTGTATTGATACTATTTTCTACTCAAAAGGAGTTAGATTAAATAAATATGAAACCATTGAGGCAAATGGAATATCAGACCATAATCCAATTTATGCAGAATTTGATATTTAACAAAAATAAATAGCTAGGAGCGTAAAACAATGACAGAAAAAACAAAAATAAAATTTCATGTGTTAGCAGTATTTTGCATTTTAATTTTTTGCTTTTCACTAACACCAGTTACTTTCCAAAATGATACTTATTACAGTATTACCATTGGAAAACATATTCTAGAAACTGGAAATATTGATATGCAAGATCCATTTTCTTGGCATGAAGATTTACCATACACTTATCCACATTGGGGATATGATGTTGCCACATACTTAGTTTATCAACTGGGAGAAACAGTTGGAATTGGCGGATTTGCTGCAATTTATATAGCAACCATTCTTTTAGCAATGGCGTTAGGAGTACTGATTTATTATATTTTAAATAAATTATGCAAAAATCCATTGGTAAGCCTATTTATTGCTATGATTATTATGTACTTATTAAAAGACTTCATTACAGCAAGAGCGCAACTTGTAACCTATATCTTATTTGCACTTACTATTTTATCCATAGAACAATTTATCAAAACGAAGAAAAAGAGATATGCAGTTTACTTGATTGTCATACCGATTTTACTTGCCAACTTACACTGCGCAGTATGGCCATTCTATTTTGTATTGTACTTGCCATATGTTGCAGAATACTTATTAGCTATTACCTGTGATGCCAGAATTTATTATTGGTTTGCGATTAAGAGAAATAAATCAAAATTAAAGAAGTTAGTGAAAAAAGGTAAGACAGAAGAAATTGAAAAGCTAGAAGTCAAAATCGCAGACTTAGAACTTCATAAGGAAAAAGTGATAGAAAAAGAAAGCAAAAGAAGAGAACATCCATATAAAGTCATATTTGAGAAAAAGCCAGCTGTAAAATGGTTAATTATCATCATGATTATTTGCATTTTTACAGGACTTTTAACACCTTTAGGAGAAGTACCATACACTTACCTTGTGAAAACAATGCAAGGTAATACAACCCAAAATATTAGTGAGCATCAACCATTAGTATTGATTAATAACAGAGCAATGCTAATTACATTTATTGTCTATATACTTTTACTAATTTTCACAGATACAAAAGCAAGTTTAAGCGATTTCTTTATGCTAGGTGGACTAACTATTTTAAGTTTAATGTCCAGAAGGCAAACAGCTCTATTTGCTATCATGGGAGGCTTTATCTTTGCTAAACTAGTAGCAGCTTTTATCAATAAATATGACAAAAATGGAACAAAAGCAGTAGTGGAATTTGCAACTACTATTTTAGGAAGAATATTCACGATTTTAGTAGTGATACTACTTAGCGTTTTAATGTATCGAGGAAAAGAGAAAGACCATTTCGTAAATGAAAAGTCATATCCTGTAGAAGCTTCCAACTTCATCCTAGAAAATTTGGATATTGATAATATACGCTTGTTTAATGAATACAACTATGGTAGTTATTTGCTTTACCGTGGAATACCTGTATTTATTGATTCTAGAGCAGACTTATATGCACCAGAATTTAATGGAACTAAGAACGAAGAGGGAAAATGGGAAGGAAGAGATATATTTTCAGACTATATTAATGTTTCTAGCATTGGTACTTACTATGAGGACAAAATGGTGAAATATGATATTACTCATGTTATTATTGGTAAGAATACGAAATTAAATATGTTCCTATCAAGAGATGACAAGTATATAGAGCTATATTCAGATGATTATTTTGTAGTATATGAAAGAATTATTGATAATTAAAAGGAGATAAAATTGATTGTAGAAGAAAGAGGACAACGAATTGATAAATACATAGCAGAAAAACAGGAATTATCTCGTGTGGCTATTCAAAGGCTAATAGAGGAAGAAAACATTTTAGTCAATGGAAAACCAACAAAACCTTCGTATATAGCACAAGTGGGAGATGAAGTTACAATTCAAATGCCAGAAGTAAAAGAAACAGATTTACAACCACAAGACCTTCCATTAGACATTGTATATGAGGATGAGGATATTATCGTAGTCAACAAAGCAAAAGGAATGGTAGTACACCCAGCAATAGGAAATCCAGATGGTACTTTAGTAAATGCTATCATGGCACATTGTAAAGGAAATTTATCAGGAATCGGTGGAGAATTAAGACCAGGAATAGTACATCGTCTAGATAAAGATACCTCAGGGCTATTAATTATTGCCAAAAATGATAAAGCACATTTGCGAATTAGTGAGCAAATTCAAAACAGACAAGTAAAGAAAACCTACTTGACATTAGTCAAAGGAATTGTACCAGAAAATGAGGCGACCATTAAAATGCCAATAGGAAGAAGCACCAAGGATCGTAAAAAGATGGCAGTAACGCCAAAAGGAAAAGAAGCCATCACCCATTTCAAGGTACTGGAAAGATTTGAAAAATATACCTATTTAGAAGTCAACATAGAAACAGGAAGAACACACCAAATTAGAGTGCATATGGCAGAAATTGGACACCCAGTTGTAGGAGATATGGTATATTCTAATGGCAAGAATGAATTTAATATAGAGGGGCAAATGCTACATGCACATAGATTGGAATTTGAACATCCTATTACAGGAAAAACTATGTGCTTGGAAGCTGCTTTGCCAGAGTATTTTGCTAATGTACTATTAAATTTACGAAGTTGATTGTATTGGTAGTGCTTTAAAAGAATTAGTCTTAATAGAGCATTATTACGCAGTGACGAGTAGGAGTAGTGCAAGCTACGACCCCGAATACAACTGACTTATAGAATGCTATGATTTAGGTAAAAAATGATCTGTTTTTTACCTAAATCATTTGCAGTCTATTAGGAAGGTATACAACGTAGTAATAAGCTCTATTAAGACTAATTCTAATGAAAAGCATTTTAGAGGAGGTACAAAAAATTAAT
Source organism: uncultured Clostridium sp. (assembly GCA_947388675.1). GTDB lineage: Bacteria > Bacillota > Clostridia > TANB77 > CAG-508 > CAG-273. The sequence continues at coordinate 12,937 of CANDRW010000050.1, forward strand.
AAAAAGAAGGAAATAAAGAATGGAAGAACGCTTACAAAAATTCTTAGCAAATCAAGGGATTTGTTCTAGAAGAAAAGCAGAAGAAAAGATTTTACAAGGCAAAGTTAAGGTAAATGGCCAAGTAGTAACGGAATTAGGAACAAAAATAGACCCTGAAAAAGATGAAATATGCTATGAAGAAAAAATAGTTTTGAAACAAACAGAAAAAGTATATATTTTATTAAATAAACCAATTGGATATGTCACAACTGTCAAAGACCAATTTAATAGACCAACAGTCATGGAATTATTAAAAGAACATGGCAAGCTAATTAAAGTGGCTGTTGTACCAGTAGGAAGATTAGATATGTATACCTCAGGAGCCTTAATTTTAAGCAATGATGGAGATTTTGTATACAAGATAACACATCCAAAACATGAAATAACAAAAACTTATCAGGTAACAGTAAAAGGGAGTGTGACAGAAGAGGAAGTAGAGAAGTTAAAACAGGGTGTAGATATTGGAGAATATGTTACAAAACCAGCACAAGTTAGAATTATGAAAATAGATAGGGAAAAGAATATCTCCAGACTTGAAATTACCATTCATGAGGGGAAAAATAGGCAAGTAAGACGTATGTGTGAAGCGGTTGGAAGAAGAGTATTGGCTTTGCACAGAAGTAAAATAGGGAACCTTAATGTAAAAGACTTGAAATTAGGACAATGGAGACATTTAAAGAAACAAGAAGTGGAAAACCTGCTATAATATAGCAGGTTTTCTCTAAGGAAAAATATCTATAAATTGGACAAATCTTAAGATATATGTTACAATAGTTTTGGTTATTGATACAATGTGTCAATAATAGGATATGGCTAAAAGAAGAAAAACTTTTAGTGTAATCAAAATTTGGTCTACTTATTTAGAAGATTGAAGGAGGAAAAAATATGGTAGAAGATAATGAAATAAAAGCAACGGTATCACCATTTGCAATTCGCCAAGGAGAATTAAAAGTATTTGACGGAAAAGATGGATATGTATCCATGAACCAAATTGTACATAGAATTAATATAGGACATATTAATGATTTGCATTTTACTATTATGGAATTAGTCAATGAATTTGAGTTTATCACTTCAAGGCAATTGCTACAAATGCTAGAGTGGAAAGGAATTGAAGTTGGTTCACAAGATAAATTAAATATGAAATTAGAACAATTAGTGAAAACTAAAATTTTAACAAGATATTATTTTGACTCAGAGGACGGAAAAGGAATTTATCGTATTTACTGTTTGGAGAAAATGGGAAAATATCTATTAAATTCAAGAGGAATTGAATCAAACTGGCAACCAACTGATAATACAAAACCAGTTGCTATGATTAAAAAGAGATTAGCTGGAAATCAAACTATGATTGCATATTTAAGAAAAGTAAAAGCATTTGATTCTTATACACCAAAGCCAGCATTTACTGCAAAAATGACAGGCAAGACGTTCAAAGCGAGTGGGGGAAGTATTAAATTAACTAAAAATAATAAATCTATTCAATTTGTTTTTGAAGTTATCCGTAGAGAAGATGCTTGGGAAAAGAAATTAATTGATAAAATGAAATTATATAAAGACTTCTATGACAATTATCAAGTGGGAGATTCTGGATATATGCAATTACCACAATTAATTTTAATTTGTGAAGATGAAAAACATATGGCAGAAAGCTTTAAAGATATTGTAATAAACCAAGTAGAAATCTCAAAGATTAAACTATACTTTACAACTGATTTAAGACAGAATGAAGAAACTCTAGCCAAGACTTTAGTAGAATTCAAATTAGATGAAGAAACAAAGAAATATAAGATGGAAAACATTGAAGTAAAGTTATTAGGAATATAAAGGATGGAAAAAGGGACGGTTCTCCTTTCCAAGTTTTTGCAAAAACTTGGAAAG
>CANDRW010000051.1 GCA_947388675.1 uncultured Clostridium sp.
TGGGTTTTATAGGTAGATCCCATTTAAAAAACCTAAATATATTATACAAGAAGGTTAATCATTATGAAAGAATTAGAATTAAAAGTAGAAGGAATGGTTTGTGGAGGTTGTGAAAAAAGAGTAGTAAATAGCCTATCAACATTAGAAGGTGTAAGCGAAGTAATTGCCAATCACCAAACAGGAACTGTTCTAGTAAAAATGACAGAAGATATAGATATAGAAGTAATAAAAGAAAAAATAGAAGACCTTGGTTTTGAGGTAAAATAGATATGAAGAAAATTATTTTATCCATTGATGGAATGACTTGTAGTGCTTGTTCTAATGGATTAGAAAAATACTTAAATAAACAAAATGGGATTATCAACGCAACTGTCAATTTAGTTATGGCAAATGCTACTGTGGATTATGATGAAAACATATTAGACCAAGAAAAAATAGAGAAATATGTAAAGCAAGCAGGGGTTACAAGTCTAGGTATTTTTAAAGGTTTTGAAGTAGAGAAAAAGAGCAAAACAGAAAAGGTAAAGTTTATTATTTTTACTGTTTTAGCAATTATTTTAATGTATATTTCTATGGGGCACATGATAAATTTGCCTACAATTTCTATTTTTGATCCACATCAAAGTCCTATTGTTTACACAACTACACTATTAGTGCTTACTATCCTATTTTTAGCTTATGGTTGGGATATTTTGAAAAATGGTTACAAAAATCTCATTCACAGAATACCAAATATGGATACATTAGTGGCTTTGGGAGTTATTAGTAGTTTTGTATATAGCTTGTATGGAATGTATCAAATCATTCAAGGGAACCATAACTATTTAATGGACCTATACTTTGAGTCATCTGCAATTGTTATCTATTTTGTCAAATTAGGAAGATATTTAGATGGCATTAGTAAGGATAAGACAAAAGAGGCAATTCAGAAGTTAACACAGATTACACCAAATGAAGCAATTATTGAAGTAGAGGGCGAAGAGAAAAAAGTTACTTTAGATGAAATTAAAAAAGGGAATATAGTGATTAGTCGTCCAGGAGAGAAAATTGCAGTAGATGGCGAAATAATAGAAGGAAAGGCACATTTAGATGAGGCGTTCATTACAGGAGAGAGCAAGCCTGTTTCAAAGGAAATTGGTAGCAAAGTAGTTGCTGGAAGTTTGAACTATGATGGATTTATTAAATACAAAGCAGAGAGAATAGGAAGGGAATCAACTGTATCTGAAATAGTACGTTTAGTGATGGAAGCCAGCAATACTAAAGCGCCTATTGCTAAAATTGCGGATAAAATATCAGGATATTTTGTACCAATTGTTATGGTAATAGCTATTATCACATTAATTGCTTATTTGCTATTAGGTTTTGGTGTATCTAGTAGCATTATTACATTTGTAACAATACTAGTAGTGGCTTGTCCTTGCAGTTTAGGATTAGCAACGCCTTTAGCTATTATTGTAAGTGAAGGCTTGTGTGCAAGTAATGGAATTTTAGTGAAAAAGAGTGAAATTCTAGAAAATGCTTCTAAAGTAAATACCATTGTATTTGACAAAACAGGTACTTTGACCTATGGAAAACTAAAAATTGCAAAGGTCTGTAATTATACTGAACAAAGAGAAAATACAGTTCTACAATTAGTAGGAAGTATCGAGAAAAAATCTACACACCCAATTGCGAAAGCATTTACAGAATATATGGAAGAAAACAAGCTAGAATATTTAGAAGTAAACAATTTTCAAGATATCTCTGGGTATGGCATTATAGGAGAGATTGAAAAAGAAGAAATAATTGTAGGAAACAGCAAAATTTTAACAAAGTTTGCAATACAAAATCTATATGAACAAGAAGAAAAAGAACTTGCTAAACAAGGAAATAGTATTGTGTATGTTGTTAAAAATAAGCAATTGATTGCTTTAATTGGTGTTAATGATGTAATACGCGAAAATGCAGTAGAGGTCATTCAAAAATTAAATGAAAAGAATATTCAAACCATTATGCTAACAGGTGACAACAAAGAAACAGCAGAGAAGATAGGGGAAGAATTAAAAATTACAAAAGTAATTGCTAATGTGCTTCCAGCAGAAAAAGCGGATATGATTAAAAAATTAAAAGCAGATAAGCAATATGTTATGATGTGTGGTGATGGTATTAATGATAGCCCAGCACTAGCGAATAGCGATATTGGTGTTAGTGTAAAGAGTGGAACAGATATTGCTATGGATTCTTCTGATGTTATTCTAACCAAGAGTGATTTAGGTTCTATTTTGAGATTAATTACTATCAGTGAAAAGACGATTAAAAACATCAAGCAAAATCTATTTTGGGCATTTTTCTATAATCTTTTGATGATACCAATTGCTGTAGGAATATTGAAGCCTTTTGGTATTAGCATTAATCCTATGCTAGCAAGCTTGGCAATGGTGTTTAGTAGTCTTACAGTAATATTAAATACGTTGAGATTGAAAAGAGTAAAAATATAAAGAAATGCCTCTTCCTTTAAGAAAGGGAGAGGCGTTTCTTTTGTTTTAGGAAGTTCTCACATTCTCTAAAACAAGCATGCCATTGACATAAACTTTGCCAATGGTGCAGTTCTTATATTTGCCTGTGGAAAGTTTCTGCTGTGCATACTGCTTGGCACTTTCGGCATCCAACCGATCTTTCGTGGAAAGATTCAGGGTGCTAATGGTACCACCAAAGATCTGCATAAAGGCGATCTCTCCTTTCAAATTTAATAGTGAACTGCGCTAACATATACAACTTTGTATACTACTTTATTATAACATATTTACATAATAGAGTCAATTTTGCTTTGGTCTGAAAAATGGGTTGTAATTTAATATTTTTCAAATACTATTTGCAGTCCTTAAAACAATTAAAATCATTATCTAATATTACTTAGAAATTGGACTAAATTCACGGAAAATAATTGATTATTATAAAAAAATGTGTTATAGTAAAAATACAGCATGACAATATTATCTAAAAATTGGTGATTCCAGCCATTAAATTGGAACTTAAAAAAGCGGTTTTTCCAGCCATAAATCGGAATAAAAGAGGGATTAGGGTTGAGAATCTAATCTCTCTTTTATATATTGAAAGTAGGATAAAATGGAACAAAGAATTGATAAAATTAACTATTATTTAAATATCGCAAAAGCAGTAGCAGATAGAAGCACATGCCTTAGAAAAAAATCAGGGGCGGTTATTGTTAATCAAGACGAAATTATTTCAACAGGATATAGTGGAGCACCTAGAGGAAGAGAAAATTGTATTGATTTAGGATATTGCTGTAAGAAAAAGTTTTTTCCAGATGTAAGACATGCGGGATATGATGCTTGTAGAAGTGTGCATGCAGAGCAAAATGCCTTAATTAGCGCAAGTAGAAAAAATATGCTTGGTGCCACATTATATTTGGTACAGTATCGCACAGATACAGGAAAGTACGAAGAAAATGCAGGCTGTTGTCAAATGTGTAGGAAAATGATTATTAATAGTGGCATTGAACAAGTTATTGTAAGAATTAGTGATACAGAATATCAAAAAATTGATGTCAATGAGTGGATACAAAATGATGATTTACTAGTTGGAAAAATAACGTACTAGAATATGCAAATGTCAAGAAAATAGTAGATTTCTGTTGAAGAAAACCAATATTCTTGATATAATTTGGATACAAAAATAATTAATAGAAGTGGAGAAAATTTTATGAAGATTATTGCAGGTTGTGTAGTAGAAAAAGATAATAAAATTTTAATGGTACAAGAAGGTTTGGACTTTTGTTATGGACAATGGAATTTTCCAGCAGGTCATGTTGATGAATTTGAAAATATTACAGATGCGGCAATTAGAGAAGTAAAAGAAGAAACCGGATTAGTGGTGAAATTAAAAGGTATACTACCCATATGTGAAACAGAATTACGAAACGAAACACATATAATAATACGTTTTGTTGCAGAAGTAATTGGTGGAGAAATTAAATTTGATTCTAATGAAATTCTTGATGTCAAGTGGTTAAATATTGAAGATATAGAAAAAATGACAGAGAAGGAATTAAGGAATTATTGGGTTGGAAAAAATATTATTAAGGATTATATTGAAAATAAAATTTACCCTCTAGAAATATTTAGTGATAAACAATTTTTTAATAAATAGGAGATATATTGAATGAATTTATACGTTGTTAGACACGGTCAAGTACCATCAAATGTCGAAGGAATTGTTAGTGGTTGGAATGATGAAAAGTTAACAGAAAAAGGAATAGAGCAAGCAACTAAAATAAATCATGTATTACAAAGTATTAAATTTGATGTGGTATATTCTTCACCAGTTGATAGAGCAAAACAAACTGCTGAAATTGTAGCACCACAACATGATATTATATTAGATCCTAGACTTGCAGAAAGGGAGCCAGGTGCAATGCTAGGAAAATCAAGAAAGAATATAGATAAAAATGCTTGGAACTCACTTGATATGGATAGAACTCCAGAAGGGGCAGAAACTTTAGCAGCAGGCTTAAAAAGAGTAAAGAGTTTTCTTGATGAAATATATTCAAAATATGTAGAAAAAACAGTCCTTGTTGTTACTCATAATTTTATAAGTAAATGTATATGGATTTTAGAAAATAATATTCAAAACAAAGAATTGATAGATAGTTTTTTTCACGATAATGGAGAAGTGAAATTTTATCGAGAAAGAAAGATAGATTTTGAAGAAAGATAATGGATGAAGGAAAACCGAATTTACTAATTGAAAATTATCCAAGGAATATGTTAGATACTAGAATTGACGATGAACTAGTTCTATCAATATTTTAATAACTATTACTAGTCAAATAGCAAGATTTATCTTGCTATTTTTTCGTTCGTATAGTAAAATTAGTACAGTAAAAAGTAAAAAAAGCTAAAAGAAGGTGAACACATGGCAAAGCCAACAGTTGCAATTATAGGCAGACCAAATGTAGGAAAATCTACATTTTTTAATTATGTAGTAGGAAAAAGAATTTCAATTGTAGAAGATACACCAGGAGTTACAAGAGATAGAGTGTATGCAGAAGCAAATTGGAGAGGAAGAGATTTTACTTTAGTAGATACAGGAGGAATTGAACCAGAGTCAGATGATGTTATTCTTTCTCAAATGCGTAGACAGGCTGATATGGCAATTGAAATTGCTGATGTTATTATATTTTTAACAGATATTAAACAAGGTGTTACTGCAGCAGACGAAGAAATTGCTTTAATGCTCCGAAAATCTAAAAAGCCAATTGTTTTAGTATGTAATAAATCTGATACTTTTGGAAATACTCCAAATGAATTATATGAATTTTATAACTTAGGAGTAGGAGATCCTTATGCAGTATCTAGTGTTAATGCAAAGGGAATAGGCGATGTATTAGATGCAATTTACGAGCATTTTCCAGAACAAACGGAAGAAGAAACAGATGATACTATTATAAAAGTAGCAATTATCGGAAAGCCAAATGTAGGTAAATCTTCGTTAATTAATAGAATTTTAGGAGAGAATAGAGTAATTGTTAGCGATATAGCAGGAACCACAAGAGATGCTATTGACTCTGAATTTGAAAATCAATTTGGAAAATATGTATTTATTGATACAGCAGGAATTCGTAGAAAAAGTAAAGTGAATGATAACCTAGAAAAGTATAGTGTTATGAGGAGTTTACTTGCTGTTGAAAGAGCAGATGTATGTGTTTTGATGTTAGATGCTAATGAAGGAGTTACAGCACAAGATACGAAAATCGCAGGTGAAGCACATGAAGCTGGAAAAGGTGTTATTATTGTTGTAAACAAATGGGATGATATTGAAAAAGATGAAAAGACAATGGAAACTTATAAAAAGGATGTATATCATAAATTGTCATATTTATCCTATGCACCAATATTATTTATATCAGCAAAAACAGGTCAAAGAGTTGACAAGTTATATGAAATGATTAATATGGTGGCAAGTCAAAATGCTTTAAGAGTATCTACTGCTGTTTTAAATGATGTGCTAAGTGAAGCAGTAACAATTGTACAACCACCAACAGATAAAGGAAGAAGATTAAAAGTATTCTATATGACACAAGCAACAACAAAACCACCAACATTTGTAGTATTTGTAAATGATAAACAATTATTTCATTTTTCATATGAAAGATATTTGGTTAATCAAATTAGAAAAGAATTTGGACTTACAGGAACGCCAATTAGAATGATTGTAAGAGAAAAAAAGGAGAGTGATTAAATATGGCAACATATATTATAGTTGCAATTATCGCCTATTTAATAGGCAGTATTAGTTTTTCTGTTATCATTAGTAAAAAGATGGCAGGATTTGATGTAAGAGAAAAGGGAAGTGGGAATGCAGGAACTACGAATGTTTTAAGATCAGTAGGAAAAAAGGCAGCAGTAATTACTTTGATTTGCGATGTGTTAAAAGGAGTGGTTGCCATTTTACTTGCATTACTAGCGGGAGTGATTTTCAAAGATTTAGACAAAGCCTTATTAGTACAACTAGCAGGTGTATTTGTTATTATTGGTCATACCTTTCCAATCTTTTTTAAATTTAAAGGCGGAAAAGGAATTGCTACATCATTAGGTGTACTTTTAATGATTAATTGGCAAATTGGCTTGATTTGTTTAGTATTTGCTTTATTATTAATGGCTCTAACTAGAATGGTATCAGTTGGATCCATTGTAGCAGCAGTGTTATTTCCAGTTCTAGTCATGTTCATCAACCAAAACTATATCGTATCTGAAAGTAGTAATTGGAGTTACTTAATTTTTAGTATTATTATTGCACTTTTGGTTCTTTTCAATCACAGAAGCAATTTAAAAAGAATATTTACAGGAACAGAGAATAAATTAAGTTTTAAGAAATAATGTCTATACGAAAGGAAAAGAGAATATGAAAAATATTTGTATTATTGGTAGTGGAAGCTGGGGATGTGCTCTTGCTATCCATGCTGCTAAAATGGGACATAATGTAAAACTCTGGTCATTTTTACAAGAGGAAGCATATTTAATTAACAAAGAAAAGAAATGCAAATTTTTGCCAATGGCAACTATACCAGACAATATTTATTGTACTACGGATATAAAAGAGGCGGTAGAAGGTTCAGACCTTATTTTACATGTTACACCATCTAAATTCTTTAGAGATACTTTAAAACAATACAAAGAATACATTACAAATCAACCAGTGATTATCTGTTCAAAAGGATTTGAGCGTGAGACTTTATCTACTTTGAGTGATGTAGCAAAAGAAGAAATTCCAAAGGTAAAGATTGGAGCTTTTTCAGGTCCAAGTCATGCAGAAGAAGTTTCTTTAGGAATTCCAACTGCTATTGTAATCGCTTCTAAAGACTATGATGTACAATACTTAGTACAAGATACTTTTATGAATGAAGCTATGAGAGTATATACAAGTACTGATATACAAGGTGTCGAATTAGGAGGAGCATTGAAAAATATTATCGCTTTTTGTGCAGGCGTAACAGCAGAGCTAAACTTAGGAGATAATACTTTTGCAGCACTCATCTCAAGAGGATTAACAGAGGTTGCAAGATTAGGTGTTGCAATGGGAGGAGAGCATAATACTTTCTATGGTTTATCAGGTCTTGGCGATTTAATTGTTACCTGCATGAGTGAACACAGCAGGAATAGGAAAGCAGGAAGATGTATTGGAAGAGGACTAAGCCTAGAGGAAACTAAAAAAGAAGTTGGAATGACAATTGAAAGTGTTGACAATATTGAAGTAGCACATGAACTTGCTAAAAAATATAATATTGAGATGCCAATTGTTGAAACAGTTTATGCTGTTTTATACAACAATTTACAGCCAAGAGAAGCTGTTTTTAAATTAATGACTCGTGAAAAAAAATCTGAATAAGCGAATATTTTTCGTTATTTTTTTCTATACTATTACTAAAATAATTATGTTATATTTATAATGCGTTTGACCTTGTTGGTCGCAACCCTCCTATTTAACAAAGGATGGTTGCTCCAATCGCCCTTCGCTTCGCTACGGTTGGTCGCTATGCGGTCTGCACTTCATTATAAATATAACATTAATATTGAAGGGAGAATAGTATGGAGAAAATTAGCGAAACTGCTAGAAATATGTATCAAAATGCGGTAAAGGCAACAGGAAAATTAGCTAGAGAAATTAGGCTAAAGACACAAATGTCTGAAAATAAAAGAAAAATTCAAGAAATTTATGAAGATATTGGTAAAACTATTTACGAAAAGTATCTTTTGAAAGAAGAAATTAATCCAGAGACTGATTTATTAAATCCTTGTTCTAGAATTGATACTTTGGCGGATGAAATAGATGCTTTTCGTATGGAGTTATTAAAATTGAAGGATTTGAAGCAATGTCCAGAATGCCATTATGAAATTTATTATGATTTTCATTATTGTCCTAATTGTGGATATGTACAAGAACAACCAAAAGAAGCCAAACAGAATGATGGACCTGCTACTATTGTGACAACCGATGAAGAAGACAAAAACTTGAAACATAATATGGAACCTTCAGTACAAGAAGATACGATATTAGATGATACAGAAGTTTTAAACGAAATAAGTATACTAAATGAAGAAGATGATGACGAATATTAGAGGTAATTTCTTAGAATATAAAAAGAAGAGGATGAAGAAAAGTGAAATTAGTTGTACAAAGAGTAAAAAATGCAAATGTAGTAGTAGAAAATGAAACAATAGGGGAGATTAACCAAGGTTTTATGGTATTACTTGGTGTAGCACCTACTGATACCAAAGAGATAGCAGATTTCCTAGTTCAAAAATTAGTTCATTTACGCATTTTTGAAGATGAAAATGAAAAAATGAATTTATCCATACAAGATATTGATGGTGAACTTTTAATTGTATCTCAATTTACCTTATATGCCAATTGTAATCATGGAAACAGACCAAGCTTTACAGAAGCTGCTAAACCAGATATGGCAAATGAATTATATGAATATTTTGTAGAAAAATGCAAAGAAGAAAATATTAAGAAAGTAGCAACTGGAGAGTTTGGAGCAGATATGCAAGTATCTCTTCAAAATGATGGACCTGTTACCATTATTTTAGAAAAAGAAGCTTAAAATAAGATACCTCTATATTTAATAGGGGTATCTTTCATATAGATAGCGAACAACATTATTAATACTACTTTTGGTAATATTCACAAAAAGGTCTTGGTCTAAACTAATCCACATATTAATTTTATAATCCTCTTGATTTTCAATTAAAGCCCCCATCATATCTACTATTTCAAGTGGGTTTTCATATTCTTTTTGCCATAGAAGTTCATTTTCTATGGTGATTTCTTTATTTTGAAAAAAGTGAGATAGAAAAGAGGAAATCTCTCCTTCTTTATCACTATATAATCTTACAAGTGCATTCATTTTTCATTGCCATAAACTGGCTAATCCCTTCTAAAAATTTTAGCATCTATTTATAGTATTACGAAAATAAAAAATATTTATACTTGAGAATAAAAGGAAATTTTTTGGTCAAACTAAATAGAAAGAAAGCGAGGATTTTTTATGAAGAAAAATGTTATTATTATTCTAGTTAGTATTATTGTTGTTATACTTGTTTTATCTTCTCTCGTTGTGTTTGCAAGTACAGGTAAACAAGAACTTACATTAGAAGAGAAAGTAACACAAGAAATTAAATATATTGATAATTATCTTGTTTCTATGTTAGGAGATTTTAATGGACTTCATATAGGAAGCTTTTTGAAAGAAGATAATTCTTCAGAATGGCAATTTGATTCGGCACAAGATAATTCTAAATCACAATCCAATAATGAAACCGAAAATGGAGAGAGTAATTCCTCTAACAACTCTGAAAAATCTTCTAAAAATCAAGAAGAGAGCCAGTCAAGAGATCATTTGATTAATAGTAAACCCAATAGTAAGGAAACGCAAAATGGAGTTTTAGCAAATCAAGGTAAGTATGAAACGCAATGGGAGACAATTCAAACACAAATTGAAAATCTATATCAAACCTGGAACACGATTAGTATTGATTTAAATTCATTAAATGTGGATGGAAAGTCCATTTTAGCTTTTAACGATTTTTTAAATACAAGTACACAATACATCAAAAAGAAAGATAAAGCAGCTACTATGAAGGAAATTAGTAAATTGTATCAACTTCTTCCAAAATATAACGCAGATTACAAACCAAATAGTAAAGAAACGAATGTATTAGAAATTAAAAATGCAGTTGTAGCAGCTTACGTTTATGTAACTAATGATGATTGGGAGACAGCTAAAAAACAACTTTCGGGAGCTGTTGTACAGTTTACTAGTTTATTAAACAGTGTAGGACAAAATTTTCAAAATCAAACACTTGTGAACCAATGTTATATTTTAGTGAATGAATTAAACAAGGCGATTGGATTACAAGATAAAGAGATTTTCTTTATTCAATATCAAAATTTAATGGGAAAAATGGACATTATATAAATTGACATGAAGTTATGTAAATGGTATAATAAATCTTAGGCATAAAATATGCAAGTATATGCCTAAATGATAATAAGAAAGGTTTGAAAGTAGCAATGGCTTTAGATGAAAAACTTGTAGCATACAAACAAGTATATCAAGATGCAAAGGAAAAAATGCCTGAAGGAACAAAGGCAATTGTTCTCTTATCTAACATTAAAGAATTGGACTTGAGAGAACGAAGCGCCTTTGTTGATGCGATTGACTCCTTAATTGAAAATGTGGAAGAGTGGGTATATACTTTCACTCTCTTTGGTCAAACAGGATTTTACTCGCATTGTGCGATTAATCCGCATACTATCACTGATACAGGGTTAGAAAGTATTCTAAGCAATTTGCTTGTAGAACCTGAAAAATTGAAAATTGAATATTATCGTTGAGGCGACAAAAGGGCACTGTTAGTGTCCTTTTGTTTTTGACAAATACAATTGCTTTTTTTGCAAAAATAGGGTATAATAGAAAGGTAGTAAGTTGGATAGTCGCGTATAGCACAGTCGAAAGACAGCGTACGAGGAAAGTCCGGGCTCCATAGAGTAATGATGCTGGATAACGTCCAGTGAGGGAAACCTTAAGGAAAGTGCAACAGAAAATAACCGCCTATTTTTTTAGGTAAGGATGAAAAGGTAGGGTAAGAGCCTACCGCTGGTATGGTGACATATCGGGTCAATGTAAACCCCATCTGGAGCAACACCGAGACAGAAGGTTAAGGCTACTCGCCGTATTCTAATTTGGTGGCTTGAGGCTTACAGCAATGTAAGTACTAGATAAATGACTATCCTAGACAGAACCCGGCTTATAGATTTACTACTTTATATGACCCACTTTGGTTAACTGCCCAAGTGGGTATTTATATATTTAAAAGAAATTTGATTTGGCAAGATAAGGAAATTATGATATAATAGACATGGTATCCTAATGGATAATCATTATTTTTGGAGGGAATACAAAATGGAATACCGGAAAATCAAAAAGACCCGTTGGTTGTGGTTGATGCTTTTTATTAGCTGGTCGGCTGACAAATGGCACTGCAATTATCTGTCCCAAAAGTACCAATGTGAAGCGGCGGAGCTGTTATTCAAAACTCCATTCTATTGGTTAAGTGTTCTTTTTGGCGTAGTAGATTTGCTCCTTGGAATAGCCATTTTTAGGAGAGCTACTATTAAGTATTATGCATGTTCAAAAGAATGGGAATTGTTCTCCTATTCATACGAAAACGAAAACTTTTTAGGAACAATAATGGATAAGAGAACAGTCAAAATTGTTGTTAATGCTTGGGGCGTTGAAAAGCTTGCATCAACTTACATCATTCTCATTTCAGTATGTTCTCTCATTGTAGATATTATAAAGTTCTTCTTTTAATGTCTACTCTCAAAAACGCTATGCTACTATAATTAAAGTGGCATAGCGTTTTGAGGTATTATATAATCATATCTTTGTGAAGCTTACTTTTGTAAATAACTTCTTGATTAGTAATTGGATGAATAAATCTCATCTTATAGCAATGCAAAGCTTGTCTAGCAATAAGGGGAGAAGGAGTGCCGTAAAGTGTATCACCTAAAAGAGGATGCCCGATATGAGCCATATGAATACGAATTTGATGTGTTCTTCCTGTTTCCAACGTACATTCTACTATATCAAAATTATTAGTTTTAGTAGGACTCTTACTTTGAAATAATTCTTCTACTTGTTCTTGTTTTAAAACTTGATAATGTGTAATTGAGATATCTCCATTTTGATTTACACATCTTTCAATAATACTATTTTCTTTTCTACTAATTGGAGCATTAATGGTTCCTTGTTTATTCTCAAGTTGTCCATTCACAATTGCTATATATTTCTTTACAAAATCTTTAGATTGCATTTGCTTTACCAAACATTCTTGAATATATTCATTTTTAGCAAAAATAACTAAGCCAGAAGTATCTTTATCCAATCGATTAACAGGTCGTATCTTTTTCTTTAGTCTGATTTGGTCAAAATAGGAGCGCACTCTGTTAGATAAACTATCTGTATAATGGTCGCAAGATGGATGAACAGGTATCCCAGAAGGCTTATCTATAACTAAATAGCCTTCATCTTCATATAAAATAGAAAGGGGAAGAGGAGTAGGAACAATATTAGAATTGTCCTCTTCACATTCTAGGTCACATTGAATAATATCTCCTTTTTGGATAGTATGATGTACATAAACTACTTCATCATTAAGAGATATTTTCTGTAATTTCTTCAACTTTAAGAGAAGTCTATCAGACATAGAAAACTCTATCTTCAAGACTTCTTTTATGGTTTGATATGTAGTTTCTTCTGATACTTGATAAACTAACTTCATTTTATTTATTACGACTTTCTTTTAAATAGGTAGCCTCTAAATCAGCTTCGTGTAAAGCTAAGGCTAAAGGAAATTTTTCATATACAGTACTAATAGTATTATACAATTCTTTTGGTTCTGTAAATCCCATATGCCAACGAATAGCATACATCTCTTCCATAGTTAGGTCAATAAATTTGCTAATCATCATTACTGATTTTTCTCCATGACCATAAGGAATAGTATCATTAATAGTATAATATGGTTCTTTTACCCACATACCATCTTCATTTTTCTTATTACGAAAATCTACTGTATAGAAATTAGTTTTGCAAATATCATGTAATAAAGTGATTAAAATAATTGTTTCTTCAGATGCTTGTATTAGATCAGAATATGGTTTATGAGATAGTTTCTCCTTTAACATTTCATATACATTAAGGCTATGTTCTAATAAACCACCCTCATGATTTCCATGAAATCTGGTACTAGCAGGTGCTTTATAAAAGTCTGTAGTTTCTAAGTAATTGATTAATTTATCCATTCCATCTCTTTGGACAGTTTTTAAAAGTGCTATAAATTGTTCTTTCATAAATAATATTCCCCCTAAAATATAAATCTTTTTTCTCAAAAATTATATACTAAAATGCATTAGTTGACAATGATTTAAGCGTAAAAGATAGATTATTTTTGTGTGAAATGTTATAATTGGTCTTTAAATAGTACTTGCAGTATTATATAACATTGAACAAGCGAAATAAAAAGTTTCGTCTTTTCTTCTAATTTTTTAAGCTTGAAAGCGTTGAAAACACTACAATGTTAATTTTAGTTGACAAAGTTCCAACTGAAATTGATAGAAAGCAACTTGGGAAATAGGGTATAATTTTGAACATAGAAAGGAGCAAACAAAAATGAATTTAGGCGAAAGATTATTTGAATTAAGAAAGGCAAAAAATTTGACACAGGATGATATGGCAGAAAAACTAAATGTAACAAGACAAACTGTTTCTAAATGGGAAACAAATCAAAGTACTCCAGATTTTGACAAAATTATGCCACTATGTGAATTATTTGAAATTGGAGTAGAAGAATTATTGACTGGTAATAAGCCAGAGGAAAAGCAAGAACAGAAGGAAGAAAAAGTCCTTACTAGACAAGAGGCAAGAGAAAAGTCAGCAAAAGTAGTAAGTGTTTCAATATTCATCTATATTGCTGCAGTAGCATTTTTAATGATAGCAGTACCTGTAAAACATGTAAATCCTATTGTTGCAAGTTCTATCTTTTTACTATTAATAGGTTGGGCAACTGCTCGTATTATTAGAAATCACATGTCTATGCCAAAGTTTGAAAAGACGAAGGCGGAAAAAAGACAAGATAAGGTTTTAAGGCAAATTAATGGTATTATTGGTTCTATTTGTGTAGCTATCTATTTTATTATTAGCTTCATTACTTTAGCTTGGCATATTACATGGGTTATTTTTGTTATTAATGGCTTAATCTGCCAAGTTGTGAAACTTATTTTTATGCTAAAGGAGGGGGAAGAAGATGAGAAATAAAACTGGGATTATTGTTTCAATTATTTTACTTTCTATTATTATTTTCGGATTAACTATGTTTTTAGTTAGATATTTATGTGGAGGAGAAACAATTATTATAGGCT
>CANDRW010000052.1 GCA_947388675.1 uncultured Clostridium sp.
AACTTCTAATAAAGTTGGAAAAGAGAACCGTCCCGATTTCCATTAATATTGTCTTCCCCAGACTACCATTTTATCTGCCTTTTTTCCACAACATACACATGTATCTGAAATATGCTCTTGCTCAAATGGAATGCACCTTGATTTTGCCCCTGTGACTTCTCTAATTTTATCTTCGCATGCTTCTTCTCCACACCACATGGCTTTCACAAATCCTTGACTTTCTTCCATGTTAGTAGCAAATTCTTCCATGTTAGTAGCAACTGTTGTTTTTTCTTCTAATCTTTTTTTACATTCTGCAAACATATTTGCTTGAATATCTTCTAAAAGAATTCCTAATTCACTTGATAAATCTTCTAATTTTATTTCTTGCTTTTCTAGTGTGTCTCTTCTAACCGCAACACATACACCGTTTTCTATATCTCTTGGTCCCATTTCAATACGTACTGGAACCCCTCTCATTTCCCAATCATTGAACTTATATCCTGTAGAATAATTATCTCTTAAATCTAATTTTACCCTATAATTTTCCTCAAGCATTTGGTATACTTCTTGTGCTTTTTCAGCAACACCTTCTTTATGTGCTGCAATTGGTACAATAACTACTTGAATAGGTGCCACTCTTGGTGGTAATTTTAGTCCTCTGTTATCTCCATGTGCCATAATAACTCCACCAATTAATCTTGTACTAATTCCCCAAGAAGTCTGATAAGCATATTCTTCTCTTCCTTCTTTATTTTGGAATTTTACTTCAAATGGTTTAGTAAAATTTTGACCAAAATAGTGAGAAGTCCCTGATTGCAATGCTTTTCCATCATGCATCATAGTTTCTACTGTATAAGTATTATCTGCTCCTGCAAATTTCTCACTTGGTGTCTTTTCTCCTTTTACTACTGGAATAGCTAATAATTCCTCTATTACTTGCTCATAAATATTTAACATTTGAATAGTTCTTTGTCTTGCTTCTTCTTCTGTTGCATGAATTGTATGACCCTCTTGCCATAAAAATTCTCTTGAACGCAAGAAAGGTCTTGTTTCTTTTTCCCATCTTAATACACTACACCATTGGTTATATACCATTGGTAAATCTCTCCATGAACTTAACCATTTAGAATATAAATTGGAAAACATGGTCTCAGAAGTTGGACGAATACATAACTTTTCTTCTAGTTCTTCTCCTCCACCTTGTGTTACCCAAGCTACTTCTGGTGCAAATCCTTCTACATGGTCTTTCTCTTTTTGTAATAAACTTTCTGGGATTAGTAATGGTAAATATACATTTTCTACTCCTGATTTTTTAAACAAATCATCTGCATATTTTTGAATATTTTCCCAAATAGCATATCCATAAGGCTTAATTGCTACACACCCTTTTGTATCTGTATAATCTGCTAAATCAGCCTTTTTTACAATATCTGTATACCACTGTGCAAAATCATCTTCAATATTTGTAATTTCTTTTACAAATTCTTTTTCTTTACTCATTTTTCTTTTTTCCTTTCTTCTCTATGGGGGACACATCTTTTCCTAGAGTATTCCTTAAGGGATAAGATATGTCCCCCCAAGGTTCATAATTGTGACTTATCTTTTCCTAGGGTATTCCTTAAGGGATAAGATATGTCCCCCATAGGTTTCTAATTGTGCCTCTCTTTCCTCAAGGTCATTTCTCTAAGGATAAGGTATTCCCCCTTGGTTTAGTTACTGTTTTCTTCGCTCTCTTCTTCCCTTGCGGGCATTGGAGCCTCATTTTGAGTTTCTTCTTCGTTATCCTTTGTAGCTTTGTCTTTTTCTTCTATAACATCATCAATGACTATTTGTTGATTCTCATCTACTTTGTATCTTGGCAACTCTGGTAATTCCTCTAAGCTATTAAAGCCAAACATTCTGAAAAATTCTGGTGTTACTCCATAAGTCCCTGGCTTTCCTGGTGCATCTAATTTTCCTGTTTCTTCTATTAAATGATATTCTAATAGCTTATAGATAGTTGCATCAGAACCAACACCACGAACAGACTCTATCTCTGCTCTTGTAATACGTGGATTATATGCAATAATAGCTAATGTCTCTAATGCTGCTTGTGATAAGTTTGGTTTGTTTCTTTTATCAAATATACTATAAATCACTTCATAATATTCTTTTTTTGTACATAACTGATAGGCTTCACCTACATTGATAATTTGAAGCCCTCTATTTTCTTCTTGATATTCTGTTTTCATACTTTCTACAAGGCTAATAATTTCTTCTGAATTTGCTTCTAATGCTAACATCAATTCTTTGATTTTTACTTCTCTACCTGCTGCAAAAAGTATTGCTTCTATCATTCCTTTTGCTTTGTTAATTTCCATTTTTCTAATTTCCTTCCTTTCATATTATCCCACGCTTACTGCTTTATGTCAAGCACTGCAAGAAATATTGACATTGTTTTTTGCTTATGATAAGATTAATTTAGTTAAAAGAGCAATATTAACAAATTCTAAATATTTCCTAGAATATAAAAAAGTGGAGTGATGTTAAAATGGATGAAGAAAAAAAAGAAGAAGCGCCTAAAAAAATAGAAGTTATAACTGGAGATGGAGATCTAGATATTTCTCCTGTTCGTGAACATTTAGAAGTAGAAAAACCTAAGCCAAAAGAAGATAGAGCTATTTTTATTCCTGAAGTAAAAAAAGAAACAAATCGTGAAGAAAACTAATTCTTCACGATTTTATCTTATGGAAATTAGAACCGTCCCATTTTCCACTTTTTTATTTCTTAGATAGCCTCTTGATTTTCAGCCACCTCTGTATTTTCTTCTTGATTTTCGTTATTTTCTTGGTTTGCTACTTCTAAGCTTGATACAGATACTTCATAAGCTACTTTCTTTTCTACTGTACCATCTTCATATTTCTTTTCATATTCTCTTGATTGAACACGTCCGATGATTTTAACTTCTGTTCCAACTGGAATGTTTTCACAGAATCTAGCATTTCTTCCCCATGCAATACATGGAATATAGTCGGATTTGTTATATGCTCTATTTACAGCTAGTAAAATATCTGAAATCTCTCTTCCAAATGGGGTTTTACGATAAATTGGCTTTTTACAAATGTATCCATCTAAAGTTACTTCATTTGATACGATTTCATTACTAACTTCTACTTCCTCTTCTTGATTCTCTAAGAAATTAATGTCTTTGGCAAAAACAGTTAAAATTAATCTGTTTTTCTCTTGATCATAACTATTATATGATCTAAATTGTCCATCAATTTCTAATTTACTTCCGATTACTACATCTTTCATTGTTAATAATCTTTCAGAAATTGTAACTGGAATATTGTCTGCATTTCCGCTTAAACGAGGTACGCTTAAATCAAAGATGTAGAACTTTTCTCCATAAATTTCATGACTAAATCTTTTGTCACTTGTTACCTTTCCAACCAATACTAAATGGTTATTATCATCATAATTTGTATTCAATTTGTTTTCCTCCCTACCTTTGTTTCTTATTTAGTTTATTCATAGTATATAAGTTTTAGACTAGTAAACCCTAGTACAATACCTATTATACTACACTTTTTTAGTTTTGTCTACATAAAATGTTATTTTTTTCTATTTTTTATGTTAATTTTTTCCTTTTAAGTCTTTCTGGAGAATAGAAATAGCAAACTTGCAAGTTCCAAAATCGCACTATTATTTTCGTTTTTATCTGTTTTAAACTCCATTTCTTGTGGCTCAATTTCTTCTTGATAAATATTCTTAATTCCTCTTTGTAAACAAACTATAACTCTCTCATCTTCCACACTAGAAGTAGTTATACTTGCTTTTTGATTATACCCATAAGTAATAATTTTTAGGTCTAGATTTTCTAAAAGTTGCAAATTCTCTTTTACATCACTATTGAGTATAAAATAGTCTGTCCTTTTCGCAATTTCTCTAATCATTTCTTGCTCTTCTGTTATTTTCTTTCCTAATAAAAATGTGTCAAATTTCACATTACGCATATTTTGTGCTGTACTTTCTGTTAGAAAAAATACATCTTCTAGTTTCCTTTTCTTTAGTTCTTCTCTTAAATATGCTTTATTTGGGTTTTGCGTTAAAATACCGATTAAAGACATTGTTATAAACTCCTTCTTATTCTAAGCATAAGTATACCCAATGTTTTAGGAGCTATACAAAAAAACTTAATTATTTATTTGATTGATTACCACATTATTTTCACCTTGTGCATTTATAGATGTTTGCAGTACATCCTTCGGTGAATTTGTCACAGCAAAGGCAATAACAAATAAAATGACTACAGTACTAAGCGCTACTAGATAAGAATATATTTTTTGTTTATTAAATACGATAAACATAATTTTCTCCTTCTTTTCTTTTTTATAGAATATATGCAAAACCTAATCAAGATATTCAAAAATGCATCTAATAATTTTTACGTTTCAGCTTCACTGCATTACGCATAAGTTATCCGTAACTCACTGCATTCGAACGGCTAACTTAACTGCGGACGCTCCGCTATTTCCTGCTACGTAGAAAACACCTTGTTTCACTTCAAAATATTAGATGCATTTTTTGTCACTTTTTGTAAATTTTTGCATAACATATATTAATAACAAAAAGAAAGGAAGGAAAAATATTTATGGATTACGAAAAATGCGTATGCCCTGTTATGAATGTTGATGGTGTTTTAGCAACAGGAAAACAATTTGATTTAGACATTACTTTACCAGAAGATAACAGAACTGTTATTTATGGTATTGTAAAGGATTGTTACCAAGATCCTGTAAAGGATGCTGTCGTTAAATTAGTGGAGGTTGTTTGTGAATGTGGTGAAGAGGAAAGACGTCCTGTTTCTCATACTTTTACTGACAAAAACGGAGAATTCGTTTTTGGACCTTTATGTGCTAACAGACTTTATGAAATTGAAATCTGGGTAGACCAAGTAAAACATTGTAAAGTATGTACTTGTAGTAAACATGAAGGAAAATGCTTAAAAGGCGTTGAATTAGAATGTCCTCCATGTAAAGAATGCATAGAAAAACCTTGCGACAAGCCTTGCCAAAAACCATGCGATAAACCTTGCAAATAGATTTATCTGCCTTGTATACAAACAAAAATCCCAGTGATTTCTCACTGGGATTTTTCAAAGTATTCGTACTATGGGTTTCTCTTTTATGATATTGAAAATCTATAATATTCCCATTCTCTTAGCAAATTGTTTGCCTTTTTTCATCATTCTTCTTTTGTTTTGATCCATTGTTTCAGCATACATCATAGCAATTCCTGCAGTTACAATTCCTCCAATTAGCATACCTTTCATAAATTTCATTTGGCTCTTCCTCCTTTATTTAATTTTGTTCTCCTTTTTAGTATGTCTATTTTTTTCTTTAATATACATTTTGTACCACGAAACTATTTCATAACTTGCTATAACAAGTAAAAAGATACCAAATAATTTTCTTAACACTTGTACATTAATATGTGTACTAATACTGCTACTTATTACCGCTCCAACTATTCCAGCTAAAATAATAGGAATTGCTATTTTCCATTGCACATTTTTATTTTTTATGCCAATGATAATAGCACCAATTGCAGTTGGTATAAAAAATACTAAATTAGTTGCTTGCGCAATATGTTGGTCTACTCCAATAAAAATGGAAAGAAGAAGGATTAAAATCGTTCCTCCTCCCATTCCCATTCCGACTAATTACTCCTGATACCAAACCTATGATTAATTCTTTCATGAAAACTTCTTTCTATTTTGCTATCATATTAATTCCCGCATAGATAAGAAATAATGTAAAAGCAATTTTTAAATATTTTTCTGGTAAATAATTTAATAGCCTTGCTCCTATTATTCCTCCAATAATGCCTCCAATTGCACACCTAATTCCAATATCCCACCTAATAAAATTACTTCTTCCATAAAAGATAGCTGTTACCAATACCATTGGCAAAATACAAAATAATGAAGTGGCTCTTGCTTTTTTAGGTTCCAATTTCAAAGTATATAGCAATGCTGGAACAATAATAAGTCCTCCACCTGCTGTAAAAAGTCCACTAATAACTCCAGCTACTAAACCTACTAAAATTCTTTTTATCATTTTTTACCTTCTAGAAATTAGTATGCTCGTTTTATTTGTTATTATTCACCTTTTCATCTCCGAGAAATTAATTTTATTTGCTTTTCTGCTAATTCAGTTAAAATCATATCGCATTTTAACATTTCTGCAATAACAGACTTTCTTAAATCTTCTCTTTCTATATTATCTGCTACATCTAAAAATTTTTGTAATTGTCTTAAGTATCCCTTATTTTTTTCCTTCCAGTCTCTATTGGTAGGTGTCTCTTCTTTTGTAAAAAATGATTTAAAACTCATTTAGCGCACCTCTTTTCATTTACTTTCAGATGGTCTTTTATTACTTTTACCGTTATGTTCTTTTATTAATATGTAATTTTAATACATCTCGTGATAAAATACAAGTATGTGACAAAATCCGACAATTTTTGTCACAATTATTTTTCAATAGAAAGGTGAATCTCATGATTAAAATAAAATTATCTGATTTACTTGGCAAGAACAAAATGACTCAAAAAGCTCTGGCTGATATCACTCACATTCGTCCTGCAACCATCTCTAAAATGTATTACGAGGAAACTAAAAGAATTGATATCGACCAATTAAATCGTATTTGCCAAGCCTTTAACTGTGAAATCTCTGAATTATTAGAGTATATACCAAAAGATAAAACCGAATAAATTTATTTTTTAAGATTAATTTATAGGTTAATACCATTATATCAAAAAGCACTAGTAAATTACTAGTGTTTTTTATTATTTTTTTAAATTTTAAGAATTATTTTACTATATTGCAGTCTTATACTGCATATAGATTAAAAATTTCTATCTTATTGTATTTTTTATTGCAACTATTTATTTCTAATTTTATTAATAACTTCTTCCAAACTATCTACTAAATATTCCACATCTTCTTTTGTATTGTCTTTTCCAAAAGTAACTCGCAAAGTTCCTTCTGCAACTTCTGGTTTTAACTTAATAGCTGTTAATACATGAGATGGACTAGTTTCTCCACTACTACAAGCAGAACCTGCTGAAGCACAAATTCCTTTTTCATCTAAGTCTAATAACAATTCTTGTGCATTAATTTTTGGAAAAGATAAATTTGCATTACCTGGTAGTCTATTTTGCTTATCTCCATTTAACTTTGTGTCTGGAATTCTTCTTTGTACTTCAGAAATATAGTAATCTCTTAAGCCTATTAATTTTTGATTGTATGCTTCATAGTTTTGATAAATTTCTTCTATCGCCTCTCCTAATCCTACAATTTCAGCTACATTCTCTGTTCCTGCCCTTTTATTCCTTTCTTGATGTCCTCCATCTTGTATCCTTTCAAATTCTACACCTTCTCTTACATACAATGCTCCTATTCCCTTTGGTCCGTAAAATTTGTGAGCTGACATAGATAATAAATCAATATTGAGTTTATTTACATCAATTTTTACATTTCCTACTGCTTGCACACTATCTGTATGAAATAAAATACCTTTTTGTTTTGCAATATTTCCTATCATTTCAATTGGTTGTATTGTTCCTATTTCATTATTAGCAAACATAACAGAAATTAAAATAGTTGTTGGTCTAATGCTATTTATTAACTGCTCTATGTTTATAAAGCCTTTTTCATCTACATCTAAATAGGTAACTTCAAAACCTTGTCTTTGTAAAGTTTCACAAGTATTTAATACTGCTGGATGTTCTATTTTACTCGTGATAATATGATTTCCTTTTTCTTTGTGGCTATATGCAACTCCTTTAATTGCTAAGTTATCACTTTCACTTCCACAAGAAGTAAAATAAATTTCATGCTGTTTTGCTCCAATAGCCCTAGCTACTTTCTTTCTAGCTTCCTCTATTGCTTTCTTGGACTGTCTACCAATTGTGTATAAAGATGAAGCATTACCATATTCGTAAGTAAAATAGGGAAGCATTGCTTTTAATACATTTTCGCTAACTGGTGTTGTCGCTGCATGGTCAAAATATCTAATCTTCATAAATTCTCATTCCTTTTTGATTATTCAAGTCTTTTTCTATATTATATGTATTTTTCAAAATTTTATTGCAAAAATGCGACTAATGTCTGCATAATTTATTTCTACGTCAAGTGCTTACGCACTTTCCTAGAACTAAAAAAAATAAAGTGTATTCTCTTATTATTACACTTTATTTCTCTTTATTTGCATTTTCTTCGCTCCACCTTGTTAAGCGAACATTTTTATAAGCTTCTAGTACATCTGAATATTTACGATATTCTTCTTCCCACACAATAGATGGTATTTTATCATATGCATCAAAAACTTTTTCTGCTTCTGATAAAAAAATAATTTGTTCTTGTGGACTCATTACTCTACATCTTTTTGAAAATTTATATAATTTATCTAACATTTGATTTGCTTGAATAAATCCCCAAAAGTCTTTGATTTTAATACCTGCCATACGTATTTGCATCACTGCCATTGCGACTAATGCAAATATAACAAAGAGTAGGAGAAAAATAATTGTTACAAATTCCATTGATTTGCTCCTTTGTATAAACTATTTAATGTTTACCATCTCGCATATACTCGATTGCATAAGTTATCCATAACTCGCTTTGCTCGAATGGCTAACTTAGCTTCAGCTTGTTACGCATAAGTTATCCATAACTCGCTTCGCTCGAACGGCTAACTTAAGTATATCACATATATTTTTTACATGCAACTTGTATTTAATTTTCATCATTCTTTCTCATAATAATTACAATACATAAATTTTGCCCTTCCTACTTATACATCACTAATGTTTCTACTCTGGTCGTACCATATACAGAACCTTCTTCTATCCCTATCATTTTTACATCTATTATTTCATATCCTTTACCTTGTATCATTTCCAATATATCCTCTAATTCAATAGCATATTGATTATCACATATTTTATATCCTGTCAAATATCTAGCCTTACTCTTTATCAACACAACATGATATTTTCCATCTTTTGGTTTTAAATTTTTCTGTACTTCTTCTTTTGTTTCTTTTAATTGCTTTAAATATTCTC
Source organism: uncultured Clostridium sp. (assembly GCA_947388675.1). GTDB lineage: Bacteria > Bacillota > Clostridia > TANB77 > CAG-508 > CAG-273. Next base: position 9,094 of record CANDRW010000052.1, read on the forward strand.
TTTGTTCTTTTTCAATTCTCTCTTTTTCTGCTCTCTCTGGCCCACTTCTCCATGCTTCTTTTATCTCTTCTTTCAAATTTGGTTTAGCATTTTCTTGTCTTGTTTCTTTAGTTTTTAATTTATTTCCGCAATAATTACAAAATATTGAATCTTCATTTATTTCTTTTCCACATTTATTACAAAACATTCTTTAACTCCTTTTAATATTATATATAAAAAGTATATTATAAATCATAATAATTTTCAATAACTCTATGTATTGAATTTCAAAATACTTATGATATAATAGTGCATAAACTTTGTTATAAAATGATATGATAATATAAAAGCTTACTAATAGGGGGATTTAGCATGAATCGCTTTGAACAAACAAAAAAAGCAGGGTTATTGGGAATTTTGGGAAATTTATTTTTATTAATTATTAAAGGAACAGTAGGTTTTCTTTTTAAGAGCCAGTCAATGATTGCAGACACTGCAAACAGTGCTGGTGATATTTTTGCTTCTTTAATGACCTTTATTGGTAACAAAATTGCTAGTGAGCCACAAGATAAAAGTCATAATTTTGGTCATGGAAAAGCAGAATATATTTTTTCTATGTTTATTAGTATTTCTATGATAGTTATTGCTTTTAAACTACTTTATGATTCTATCTATACTCTAATTTATGGAAGTGAATTAATCTTTTCTTGGTTTTTAGTAATTGTTTGCCTTATCACAATTGTCGTTAAACTGGCTTTATTCTTATACACAAATCGCTTAGCTAAAAAGTTTGAAAATATTTTATTAGAAGCTAATCGAAATGATCACCGTAATGACTGTATTGTAACAACTTTTACTTTAATTTCAATTTTGCTTACCTTTGCTAATATTTATTGGTTTGATGGTGTTGTGGGAATTGGAATCTCCATTTGGATTTGTCTAACAGGTACAAAAATCTTTATGGAAAGCTATAATGTGTTAATGGATATTTCAATTGATGAAAAGACAAAAGAAATTATTATGGATTTAGCACATAATTACAAGGAAATTCAAAATGTAGATGAGATTTCTTCTACTCCTGTTGGGCATCAATATGTTGTTGTATTAACCATTTATGTAGATGGAAATATGAGTACCTTCAAAAGTCATGAATTAGCTGATCAATTAGAATTAAGTGTTTCTGGACTAGATAAAATTTATCGTGCGATTGTACATGTAGAGCCAATATAGCCTAAAGAAAATGGGCATTTATTAGACGCCCATTTTCTTTATTCAACCACTAATTTTTCTTCTTTAGCTGAAACTTTTGCTTGTTTATTTGGCTTAATTTTTCCATCTAAAATTTGTTCTGCAATTTTATCCTCTAATACACTTTGAATTGCTCTTTTCAAAGGTCTTGCACCATAATTAGTATCTACTCCTTTTTTCGCAATTAAATCTTTTACACTTTCATCAATTTCTAATTCAATATTTTGTTCTTTCATACGTTTTTGTAATTGATTTAACATAATCTCAATAATTTGTTTAACATTCTCATCTGTTAGTTTATGGAATACAATAATTTCATCAATACGGTTAATAAATTCTGGCCTAAATTGCTTTTTTAGTTCTCCCATAACATCTTTTTTAATATTTTCATATTCTTTTTGTGCTTCTTCTTTTTGATTTGTGCTAACACTAAATCCCAATGTATTTTTATCAGTAATCATTCTAGCACCAATATTAGATGTCATAATAATGACTGTGTTTTTGAAATTAACGGTTCTACCTTGTGTATCTGTTAATCTTCCATCATCTAAAATCTGGAGTAACATATTCATCACATCTGGATGTGCCTTTTCTACTTCATCAAATAGGATAACAGAATATGGCTTTCTTCTAATCTTTTCCGTTAATTGTCCTCCTTCATCAAATCCTACATATCCTGGAGGTGAACCAATTAATTTAGAAATGGAATGTGGCTCCATATATTCAGACATATCTACACGTATCATTGCATTCTCATTACCAAATAGTGCTTCAGCTAATGCTTTAGAGAGTTCCGTTTTTCCAACACCTGTTGGACCTAAGAATAAGAAAGAACCAATTGGACGGTTAGGATCTTTTAATCCTACTCTTCCTCTTCTAATTGCTTTTGAAATTGCTTCTATTGCCTCATTTTGTCCAACTACTCTTTGATGTAAAATGGTTTCTAAATTTTTCAATTTCTCATTTTCACTTTGTGTTAACTTTTGAACTGGCACACCAGTCCAACTAGATACTACTTCTGCAATATCTTCTTCTGTTAAAGTCGTTACACTCTTTGTATTTTTGTTACGCCATTTTTCCTTTTCTTTTGCTAACTTTTCTTTTTCTTCTTTTACTTTATCACGAAGCTTTGCTGCCTTTTCAAAATCTTGTGAACGAATAGCATCTTCTTTCTCTTTGTCTAGTTCTATAATCTTATCTTCCAATTTTTTAATAGACTCTGGTTGGGTATAAATCCTCATTTTTACACGAGAAGCCGCTTCATCTACTAAATCAATTGCTTTATCAGGCAAAAATCTATCATTGATATATCTAGTAGATAATTCAACAGATGCCTTAATAGCTTCATCTGTAATTTTTACATTATGATGTGCTTCATATTTATCACGAATTCCTTTTAAAATTTGGATAGTTTCTTCAAAAGATGGCTCTCCTACATTGACTGGACTAAATCTTCTTTCTAATGCACTATCTTTTTCAATATACTTACGATATTCATTTAGAGTAGTAGCTCCAATTACTTGTACCTCTCCTCTTGCTAATAGCGGTTTTAGAATATTAGCTGCATCCACTGCACCTTCTGCTGAACCTGCACCTACAATTGTATGAACTTCATCAATAAATAGGATGACATCTCCTGCCTTTTTGACTTCTTCTAAGCATTTTTTAATTCTTTCTTCAAAGTCTCCACGATATTTTGCACCTGCCACCATGCTAGCAATATCTAAGCTAACTACTCTTTTACTTTTTAACATTTCAGGAACATCTTCTGCCACAATTTTTTCTGCTAATCCTTCTACTACTGCTGTTTTACCAACACCTGGCTCTCCTATTAAACATGGGTTATTTTTCGTTCTTCTTGATAGAATTTGGATCACTCTTTCAATTTCTTCTTTCCTACCAATAACTGGGTCTAGCTTTCCCTCTTGTGCACGTTTTGTTAAATCAGTTCCAAATTGGTTTAAAGTTGGTGTTTGATTGTAGCTTCCTCGTGCTTTACTCTTTCCTTGTTTTGCATTGATTGCCGTATTATCTTCTTCATTAATTACTTTGATAATTTCATTATATAACTTTTGTGGATCAGCTTTTAAGTCCATCATAATACGAACTGCCACACTATCCCCTTCACGCATAATTCCAATTAATAAATGCTCTGTTCCAATAAATTCTGAACCTAATTTTCTTGCTTCAATAAAAGCATTTTCAATAATTCTCTTACTACGAGGAGTAAATCCAATGTCTGCTACGTCTTCAATTTCTTCTCCTCTACCAATTAAAATCTCTATTTCTTCTGCAATTTTATCTGCAGTAATTCCTTGCAATTCTAGCACTTTGCTTGCAACGCCTGTGCCTTCTTTAGTTAGTCCATATAGGATGTGTTCTGTTCCTATGTAATTATGACCAAACTCGGCTGCTAGTTCTGCTGCAAGTTCTAATGCCTTTTCACTACGTCCTGTAAATTTATACATCATTTTGTTTTTTCTCCTTTCGATATAGTTACCATAATTTGAATTTTTCTTTGTTATGTGGTATAATAGAAATATCTCTTATACAAGTAGTCATTTGACTACACCACAACTCACTGCCTAATGGCAGTACAAACACTTGGAGGAATGAATTATGCAAAAACTTTCTGTTGTAATTGCCTTCGTAGGGACGGCTATCCTTAACTCTATTAACTCCCAGTTGACAATTCCCTATGCTATTATTGCTGGAGCATATATCATTGGAGAAGCTATCAGCAATACCAAAAAGAGTTAACCTCATTCCTCCCAAGTGGGAGGTTTATTTTTTTCTAACTTTGTATTATCTCTTTTATCACTTCTGGTCTCTTAATTTCACGCTCATATCCGTCTAAAGGTTTTCCCACATATTTTTGCAAATTAGCTGGTTGGTTATATAAATACAATTTTGATATTTTACTATCATTCAATTCTTTAATAATTCCCAAATCTGTTCCTAATTTTACAAAAGATAATAGCTTTTTACATTCATCTGATGAAAGTTTTGTAGCATAAGCAAGAGTTCCATAAGCACGATATACTCTATCTTCTAAATCAATAGAATTTTTCGCTAAATACTTTCTTGCCATCCTCTCTTGTTCTATTACCTTTTCAATAATAATATTTAAGTTCTTAATAATATCATTTTCTGTAATTCCTAATGATTGTTTGTTAGAAATCTGATAAAATTCGCCTTGGCTTTGTGTTCCTTCTCCATAAATCCCACGAATATTCATGCCAAATCCATTTACAATATTAAAAATTTTTCCGATATTCCCTGTCATTGTTAAAGCAGGTAAATGTACCATAACAGATGCCCTCATAGCTGTCCCCACATTAGTTGGACATGAAGTTAAATAACCATATTTTTCATGAGTAGCATAGTTTAATAACTTGTCTAGTTTTTCATCTAATTCAATGGCTAAATTTTTCAAATTTTCTAATTCTAAACCTGATGCAAATACTTGCATATGTAAGTGATCTTCTTCATTAATCATCATGCATATATTTTCTTCATCATTTAAAAGAATTGCTCCTGTTTTCATCTTATTCATAGCAAACTCTGGACTAATCACATGTTTTTCTACTAAACTTACTTTGGTGATATCATCAAAATCGTTTAACTCCATATATTTAATTCCATATCCAATACTTGGTGCAATTTCTTTTACCTTTTCTAGCACCCTTTTTGCTTGTTCTTTAGAATATTTTGTTGGAAATGGAATTTCTTCTAAATTCCTAGCAAGTCTTACTCTAGAACTAATGACTACATCTGAATCTTTTCCATTTTGTAAATACCAATTTTGCATTTTGTTTCCTCCTTTTATTGTTGATTGTTAAACTTTTATTGTACAGTAGATATATTGCTTCGTTTGTCCTTACTGTCCGCCCATTTCAAATGCTATACGCAAATAGAAGAAATGGGCAGAAGGCGTTCGACTTACGTCTCACCTTGCGCGGACTGCTCTTTGCAATATATCTTACTCTACATTTAAAGTTTTAATTATTCAACTTCTTATACAGCAAAGCTGCATATAGCAGTTTGTAAGTGCTAAAGCACTAACACAACT
>CANDRW010000053.1 GCA_947388675.1 uncultured Clostridium sp.
AAAATAGCTTCAAGATTTTACAAAAGAGAAATCCTACTAAAAATTTATGCTATCAATATGTATAGAATAACTTGACTTACATATAATAATATTGTACAATATTAAGTATAAAATAACGTACAATGAATTATGAAAGAGGGTGAAATATATGCAAGCAATTAGTGTAAGTGAAGCAAGACAAAATTTCAAAAAATATTGTGATGATGTAGTTGAAAATAATGATGTTATTATTGTAAGCCGTAATGGAAATGGTAAAGAAAATATGGTCTGGATAGACTTAGCAGCTTATAACGAACTCCAAAGAGCAAAAGAAAATCTAGAATACATTATGAAATTAGATGAAAGCTATAAGCAATTAGATGAAGGAAAAGTTATTGTTAAAACATTGGAAGAATTGGAGGCAATGGAAGATGAATAGTATCTTTACCGAAAAAGCTTGGTCTGAATATTTAGCTTGGCAAAACGAAGATAAGAAAACTCTAAAAAAAATAAATTCATTGCTTGCAGATATAAGACGAAATGGAATAGATAGTAGATTAGGAAAATCCGAGGTTCTAAAAGGTAGAAAAGGTTATAGTAAAAGAATTGATGATAAAAATAGATTAATTTATAATTTTAATGAAAATGGTGATGTTGAAATTATATCTTGTAAAGGTCACTATAAAGTTTGAGAGTGAGACTATCGTAAAAGTTGTGTAAATCGGATATCCTTCCGATTGATAACTTGAAAAAATTGATACTTAAAATTTAATCATATTTTAATTACATTTTTCTAAAAAATCAATGCTTTAGAAAAATGTTGTGTAAATTTAATAGGACTTAAGAATTTTTTCTTAAGCCTATTATTTTTTAGGCTTTATTTTTAGATTCTACCTTCATACATAATTTTGAATTGTGATAAGCAAATATCCCAGTTCTTTGCTCTCATAGACCATTTCTTTTCAGCTTTTAAAGTAGATAAATACAATACTTTAAGTAATGACATGTCAGTTGGAAATACATTCCTATTTCTATTAATTCTTTTGTATGTACTATTTAAACTTTCTATTGCGTTTGTAGTATACATTATCTTTCGTATCTCAGCAGAAAATTTAAAGAAAACAGAAAGGACATCCCAGTTATCAATCCAACTTTGAATTGCCCCTGGATATTTTGTTTTCCACTTTTCATCTAGTTCTAGAAGATTTGTATAGGCAAATTCTTCTGTAGATGCTTGATAAACAGTTTTTAAATCACGAGCAAGTTCTTTCTTGTCTGTATATGGAACATACTTTAAAGAATTCCTTATTTGATGCACAATGCACCTTTGATATTCTGTTTTAGGATAAATTGCTGATATTGCTTCCCTTAGTCCAGTTAAGCCATCAGCACATAATACCAATATGTCTTGAACACCACGATTTTTTAATTCATTTAATACTGTCATCCAATATTTAGCACTTTCGTTTTCGCCAATTGTAATTGTTAAGACCTTTTTCATTCCATCTTCATCAATTCCTAATACTACATAAGCAGCCTTTTTTACTATTTGACCATTATCTCTTACATGAAAATGAGTAGCATCTATGAAGATAATTGGATAAACTTTTTCAAGCTTTCTTTTTTGCCAATCTTGAATTTCAGGGATGATTTTATCAGTAATATCGCTAATCATATCAGTTGAAATATTGCAACCAAAAATTTCTTTTACTTGTTCTTGAATATCTTTGTCAGATAATCCTAAAGCATACATAGAGATTATTTTTTCATCAAATCCATTTACAGTTCTAGAATATTTAGGAACTAAATCAGAATCAATTTCTCCATTTCTATCTCTAGGAACTTTGACAGGAATATCACCCATTTCAGTTGATACTGTTCTTTCAGGATAATATCCATTTCTAGAATTTTCATTGTTTGTTCTTTCATTCTTAGAGTATCCGCAATTTTGCTTCCATCTCAGCATCTAGTAGATTTTGAAAAGCAGGAGCAAAAAATTCCTTCCATGCTGCATACATATCACCCATGGATTTAATATCTTTTGGATCATTCCTTCTAAAAAATTCTTCTACTAGTTCATTTTTTTCTTTTTCTACTTTTTTACCCATAGAAAAAATCCCTCCTTGATATTTTTATATTTTATCACGGAAGGATTTATTTACACAACTTTTTCTATACTCTCTTGAGAGTACAAAATTTATCAACTTTGTACTCTCTTATTGTTTATTCAGATACTTTTTGAATAATATAATTTGTCCATATTACTCCTTTTGATCTTTTGGTACTTCCTACTGTTTCAAAATAATCTACTATTTTTGTCTTTGTTCCCATATTTTTTAATATACTTTCTAACTCTTCTCTTGTTAAAAAATTATAATATTTTCCCTCTTTTATTTCGTAACCTTCACCCTTTTTAAAACAAGTATAAATAATTCCATTTTGTTTTAAAGCATTTATCATTTTTTCTAATATTTTTGGTAACTCTTCCTTTGTTACATGTAATATAGAAGAACAAGCCCAAATACCATCATAAGTATCTTCTTCATTTAATTCCTCGAACTTCATACATTTCACATCTTGCCCAATATACTCACTAGCTAATTTGCATAATTCTTTAGAACCATCTATTGCCTCCACTTTATAACCATTTTCTAAAAAATATTTACTATCTCTCCCTGAACCACAACCAAAATCTAGTATCAAAGCCCCTTTAGAAATTCTACTTAAAAATCTGTTATAGTTTTCTTGCAAATCTCCTTTTATCGTATTTTCAAAATATGATTTAGCATTACTATCATAATAATTTAAAGTATTATATTCTTCTTTCATCTTTTTTCCCCTTTTCATAGTTCATTTTGATATTATAAGCTTCTTACAGTTCTATTTTAATAATGTAATTTGCAAGAGGCTATTATAATACTATCCCCTTGCTTTTTATAAACAAGTCTATTCTTCTCATCAATTCTTCTACTCCAATAACCTGACAGATTTTCTTTTAATGGTTCTGGCTTTCCTATTCCGTTCAAAAGTATTTCTTTGAATATCTATTAATAATTGATTTATTCTTTTTAACGTTTTCTTATCTTGAGTTTGCCAATATAAGTATTCTTGCCATGCTCTTTCTTCCCATAACAATCTCACTCTTATTCCTCCTCAATTAGTTCGTGTTCTTCTAATTTTGCCCTCCCTGTTTCTATATCATCTATTACTGTTTCTAAGTATTTGATATTGCTTTCGGAATAAAATGCATCATTTGATATTTCAAAAGGTATCTTTTGCTCTCTTACAGTTTTCTTCGCAAAAATACAAAATGCGGTTGTCATTGTCATTCCTACATTATTACAAAATTCATCAAATTGTTTTTTTAATTCTTCATCTATTCTTATATTAATATTTGTTTGTGCCATAAAATCCACTTCCCTTCCCTTTTCTTTATTGTATCAAAGTTTATTTACATTGTCAATAAATTTATTGTTTTTTCTTCTTAGAAATAATCTTTATCATTACACCAATTACAGTTATAATCGTGATTGCACCTATTCCAATAATTACTCCATATTTTCCTGTTTTACTGTCATTACCTCCTGTGTTAGAGTTTTGTTCTTCTTTCATCTCCTGTATTTGATATGCCTGCTCCACTTTTTGTATCTGCTCTTTTTGTTCTTCTTCATACTGCTTTTGCTCTTCTTCATTCCTTTGATACACTTGTATTTGATATTTCTTTTTACTAAAACCGTTTGCAGCAGTTACTACAACTGTTACTGTGTTATTTCCTTCTTTTAAATTTTTATCTCCACTAATTTGTACAGTCGCTTTCTCATTTTCAGGAACAGCAAATACATTTAAATCATTAACTCCCTTTGCAACTTCCGTTGCATAATTGGTTTCATTTGGATCAAAAGGTGGACTTAACAAAACATTCTCAATTGCTAATATTTCTAGGTTAGTATTTGCTAATGCTAGATTAGCTGTTCTTGTTACTTGTATCGTATAAATTTTTTTCTCCCTTTTGTCCTCTGACGTCACTTGAATTTTTATGGTATTTAAACCTTCTTTTAATTTTTTATTCCCTGTAATTTCAACACTCGCCTCAGGATTACTAGTAACAACTAGCACTTCTATTTCTTTTACTTCATTGGTTACTGTTAAATAATACTCTGTAATATTCTTGTCAAAAGCAGGTGTCATCCCTTCTCTATCTAATCTTAAAACTTCTAAATTTGCATTTCCTTTTTGTTCATTATCTCCTTTTTCTTCCTCTTCTTGCTGTTGAAAAATAGTTTCCTCTTTTCCTATTTGAACCTGTTTTTCTTGAAAATCCACTTTTAACTTTTGACCAACTGAATTATAGAAATCTCCCTCTATACTAAAAGTAGATAACCCATTTGCTTTTGCTTTAAACCTAAATTTTACAAGTTCACCTTGTTTTGCACTTCTTCCGCCATTTGTGTCATACCATACAAAAAGGATACGATTTTTCTCTACATTAGTATTGTCCATTTTAGAAAGATAGTCCCATTTATCCTCATCAAAATAGAGGAAGAAATTACAAGCTGCTGTTGTTACATCTTTTAAATTTACTGTAATTTCTACTTCTTCTCCTTTTTCTATTACATCTTGATTACTCTCTAAATACACAGTTCCATTTTCTATAGCAAGACTTATTGTACTCATTGCCAAAAGGGAAAATATTACAACAAACAATATAATTACTTTACTTTTCAACATTTCTCCTCCTAATATTATTAAATTTATCTCATCTCAGTAATTATAAGTATAACAAAAACGTAATCCGCGTAAGGCGAGCTTGCGAGCGCCTGTTAAAGTCTTCTTAGATTTTGTGCCAGAAGTGAAGCTTCTGTGCACATATGAAGACTTTAACCATAAGGATAAGTGTTGTTATACTTATAATTACTAAGAACTAAATAAATATATCGACTTATTGAATAATTCTTTGTAACTCTAAGATATGTCTTTGAATTAATAATAAATCTACAGAACTTGGATTAGCCCCATTTTTATTAATATTTGTTGCTTTTCTAAAAATTGGTTCTAATGTTTTAATCTCTAAAATATGACGTTGTAATACTAATAAATCCACACTATTAATTGCTCCATCTCCATTTGCATCACCATATACCACAATTTGGTATTGCCTAATTACCTTGTCATTCTCTTTTACTCGTATTTTACAACCAGTTCCTACAATATCAGTATCTTTCAAAATTTGGTTATTGTAATTTACTATTTCAATTTCTAAATCTGTTGTAATCTTATCCTTAATATCTTCTACTGTATTGCTGGTATAGTCTATTCCGCTAATCTCAAAACTATTCACTGTTAATGAGCTGTCAAAATGGATTTCATCTTCTGCCATTTTTCTTACTACATTTACTTCACATTCTGCCTTTATATTAGAATTTTCTTTGCTACTTGCTAATATCTTTGTTGTCCCCTCTTGAATAGCAGTAATTATGCCATCTTGTTGAATTGTTGCAACTTGACTATTTTCACTTGTAAATACTACTGTTTTATCATCACTATCACTTGGTTCAATATTTGCATTTATTTGGAAGGTATCTCCTATCTCCATATAAATTTGTTTTTGGTCTAAATGAATTCCTGTTACTGGACTATATACTTGTATGGTTATTTGTCCTTGTACTGTATTTTCTTGTGCTTTTACTGTAATGGTAGCTGTTCCACTGCGAAGTGCTTGAACAACTCCTTTATCATCTACAGTTGCAACTCGGTTATTACTAGAACTGTACACTACTTTATGAGTACTTGCTTCAGGTGGGCTAATGGTTACTTTTAATTGTTTCTTTTCTCCTTTTTTCAAAGTCGTATTATCTATACCAACCTCTATTTTTTGTATTTGAACACTTGGAAGTTCTGTTACATAAGTTTGATAAATATATCCTACAATTCCATTTTCTAAAATCACTTGATCCCATCTTTCTCCTGACTGCTTTCCTTTTCGTATTCTAGTCATTTTTGTATTCTTTGGAATTGTTGTAATAATTTCATAAGAAGTAGATGGGCCTGTTCTCACATTTACATCTGCCATATTACAATATACTTTTGTGTTATCTGTTGTAAAATCCTTTGTGTTAATATTCGGACTTTGTGTGGGAATATCTGGCATATTGTTATACACAGGAATAATGAAGGTCATTGCATTATTTAATAATCCACTTTTTTGATATCCACTATAAATAGACTTCGCTTCACTAGAAGGTGCTAATACATTTGTCATATATTGATGGGTAAATAAAGTTCCTGGTCTATCATCATTTACATCAAACTTTTGTAAATAAATTGTATTTTGTCCTACATTAATATAACTAGAACCTATGAAAATGGCTCCACCTGTAATAGCTCTTTCTTTAGTATTCCATGGAATTAAATATTTATCTTTTGTACTTTGACTTGCTCCTTTTCCATCTTTAGCATACTGAAGTCCATTTTTAATTGCTCCCATAGGCTCTGCTGAACTTGTTGCTCCTATGTTATAGAAATTATATAATCCCTTAAAGCCCTCTACTTTTCCACTAATAGAACTATGCGATAAAAAAGGTCCTACCTCTTGTTTAATACGGGAGGCTAAATGGTATGGACTAACTTTAGAGGTTTTGGCTCCTTTTAAAATAAGGTCAGAATATTTCTCTGTCATATTCACTGTACTTCCTGTGCTAGTGAGATAGGAAACTTTGGTGTTATAGAATTCTGTTCCATATAAAATCTTTTCAATTCCATCTAAACTACTATTAGTATCATAAGATAAAGTTTCAAATTGAAATAAACGTGCCTCATTTAAGAAATTCCTAGGATCCATACAGTATTCTACTGCTTGCCTAGAACTATCTACCCAACCACTATCAATTTCTACATCAAATTGTCCTGGTGTAGTATTTTTCCAGCTATTTGAATAATTTTTAGGTACTAGATTTTTTCCATATTTATTTTCTTGGTCTATGACATATTTCCAATCAAAATTGGTATATAAGGCTACAAATTTCCAATTGGAATGTTTTTTTGCAATTTCTCTTAAATAAGGTTGATAACTACTTGGAAAATTTTCAATGCCATTTAATTTAGTAGATGCTTCTGTTTTCCAATTAAATGCAAATTCTATTCCAATGGCTAGGAATAAAAATAGTAAACTTATGAAAATATATTTTAGTATTTTTTTCATCTTCAAAATGCTCCTTTTCCTTTGTAGTTAGTATGGATTTTGGGCAAAAAAATATACCTATAATGTTTTTGCATTATAGGTATCCAATTTATTTCATAAAATATGATTTATTTTTCATAATATATTCATAATTTAATTGTACCAAATCTTCCTTTTCTTCATAAAACATATCATCACATTCTGACAACATATTTTCTATATCTTTATCTACAATTTTGTCTAATAGTTTTTCTCTTCGCTCTTCATTTTTAGGTAATCTTCTTTTCAAAGCTTTTACTGCTTTTTGACAAATGTCAGCTGTGTATGTTGCTCCAATTTCTTGAAATGCTTTTACTAGTTGATTAGAAAACATACCACTAGAATTATAGAAAAATTGCAAAAAACCTCCATTATATACTTCATCTTCTAAATTTTTCGTTATAAAAATTACTTTTTCTTTCTTGTTTAATTTTCCTATCTTATCGCCATATTCACACTTTTCATCTATATAAAGGCTCATATGCGCAACAAAATTGTTTTGGTCCTCTATCTCCCAAACTTGTTCTATTGTTTTCACTTTTTGAAATTCCTCCATACTCTTTGCAATTTGTTCTTCTAAATCTTCTTCCATTATTTTCCCCTTTTAACAATAAAACTTTAATTTTTCTTCTAGTTCTAACCAACTGTTTACTCTTGGAACGGTTACTGGTATATTTTGATTAACGCTTGATGTAAATAAAATACTCTTTATATTCTTCTCACTAATTTCTTGGCAGAACTTTGCTGAATCATCTACCATTAAATCAATTTGATTATCTGCACATATTTGTGCCTTTTCAAAAGAGTTCCATAATATTTTAGTATATGGAATATGATGTCTTTTAAAATAGTTTAAAGTTACTTCTTCACTTCCCTTAAACTTTATTTCACCTCTTGAAGTAATAATATAAATTTCATTTCCGTCATCTAATAATTTTTGCATAATAGTATTAGCATTTTCCTTCATCTTAGCATTACTAAAAATTGTAACACAATTATCGGCAAAAAATCTCTTGATAGTAGGATTTGTCATATCTCCTCTCATGACATCTTCCATATAATTTGAAATTTCTCCATTTTCATCATATTGTTCTATATAATTTTGTATGGATTTTGAAGTATCTGTAATAACATCATCTATATCTATTCCTATTTTCATATTCGTTCTCCTTACCTATATTTTTCTGTTCTCCTATAACTCATTAACTATATCTATTGAAGCTATTTTGTTATTTTTCAAATTAGCAATTGGTTGTTTAACAAAATTTAAATCTCTCAATTCTTCATCCATGTTCTTAAGAATATCATCATATTCATACCATTCTCTATCTAATATTTCATCTGTCATATAGTCAGATGTTTCTTTTAAAATCTTAGTAGAAAATATGATTGTTACTAAAATATCATCTTCTATTACTCTATTAGCAATATTTAAAATACCTGTTAATTCTACATCATATCCTGTTTCTTCTTTAATTTCTCTAATTGCTCCTTGTATGAGTGTTTCGTTACAATCTAAATGTCCTGCTGGTATATTCCATTTTTTATAGCATTTCTTTTTTGCTTCTTGTACTAATAAAACCTTTCCCTCTTTTTCAAGAACTCCACCTACAATTACATGCATATTTCTTTCTCCTCCTACATTTGTTGTTATCATATCATAAAGGAAAATAATTATCAATGATTTCAAAAAAGAAGCCAATTAGCTCACTAATCAACTCCTTTTCACTCTTATTGATACACTTCTTTCACCCTATCTGGTAACTCTTCTTTTTGCACTTCATTCCAACTCACTACTCCACGAAAAGCCATAACATCTAATTTTAAATATGCACCTTCTCTTAACTCTCTTGTTGTTTTAAATTCAATCTCTTTTTCTTTTCCTGCTTCATTAAACGCTGTTAAAGTATAGCGATATTTCATATTGTCTGTTGTTGTTAAAAGTTCCACTTTAGTATTATCTATTTGAACATAATATTCTTTGGTTTGATATACTAAAAAGTAGTAGGCTAAACCACAAAGTGTAATAAAAATGATAAGTAAAGCAGCTAAACATAATTTATCCTTAACATCTTCCATCTATTTCTCCTCTTTATACTTCTTCTTTAATAATATTTTTACTTCCTAAATAGGTTGCAAGGAAATATAGTCCATAAACTGCTCCCATAATGCATACTGTTGCTATAATAGATGGTATCAATTCGTCTGTACTTGTAATTGCTGTCATTGTACTTAGTGCAAATTGAATTCCAAATATAGAATGGATAATTGCTAAGACAAGTGGTAGCATAAATACTATCCCAATTTGTCTAAATAATGCTTTGTTAATCATTTTTTCATCACAACCAATTTTTCTCAATATCAAATATCTTTGTTTGTTGTCAGAACTTTCTGTTAATTGTTTTAAAGCTAAAATAGCAGAACTTGCAATTAAGAATACAATTCCTAAATAAATTGCAATAAATACAATACTAGCAGTTAGTCCTTTGCTTGATTCTATAATCGTAATTTTAGTTACCCCATCTATCTCAATATCATTTTTCTTAAAGTTTTGTAACAAAGATGAACTTTCTTCTGCAAATATCTTTTCAATTTCTTTTTTCTCATTTTCAGTATTTACATTATAGTTGGCAGCCATAAAGTATTTTCCTATTTGCTCTTGCCCCAAGTTACAACTATCTGGTACTAATAGAATTCCTGTATTGATACTACTAGCTGACATATCAATAAATCCATCTTGACATTGGTCATATTTAGGAACATATCTAGTTCCTGCTATTGTTAAAATATTTCCTTCTTGCAGTACTCGTTCTCTAAGAGTAACCATATTTTGAAAATCACAAAGAACAATATATTCATTATCTTGTAATTCAAATTGTTTAATACCATATAGCTGAGCTATTTTATTGTAATCTGATACTTTTATAATCTCTTCTTTTGTTTCATAATTAAGTCTTGGAAATTCTTGCTTTACCTCTGGGAAGATATCTCCAAAAAAGTCCTTCCATTTCATCTCTTCTATTGCATAGATTGGAATATTTACCACATCTTTTAATAAATTCATATCAAATCCATTGTTTATTAAAGTTTCTTCTACAGTAATTTTGGAATCTTCTCTTCTTGTCTCACTATACTTTGCTGTTTTTCCGCTATATGTTTTGTAACTTTCTGGTAAGTTAGCATCTTTATATAAATTCAAATCTATTGGCGTTAATCTAACTAATTCTTTTTGAACTTTATCATTTAGCGATAAGCTAGCTGACAAAACACTAATTGTCATAAATAGCATTAAGCAGATAACACTCATACTTATTACTGTTGTATTAATTTTGTTATTTAACTGTCTTAATACAAACATGTTAGTACCTTTTAGATAAGTACTCTTTTTGGCTTGTATTAATCTCAAAACAAATCCAGACAATGACCAGAAAATAGCGATAGTACTGCCTATTCCCATTAAGATTGGCCATATTAATTTATCCATAGAATTAAGCTTGTTGATTCCGCCTGTTACTATCCAGTAAGCATAGCTAAGTACTGCTACTGCAATAATAAATATGAGAATAGAAATCACAGGATTTTTGATTTTTACTTCTTCATTTTTCTTAATGGCTGTTAATAGATTAATTAGTTTGTATCTTGAAATTGTAAAAGTATTAAATATCATAACTGCAACATACACTACTGCAAAACAAATACAAGTTTTGATACAAGCATCTTGTGAAAATACAAATCTAAAACTGCTCATATCTGCTTCAAACATTTTTCCTACCAAAATAGACATAAATTGAGAAGCAAATACACCAATGACAATCCCTGCTACTAGTGATAAAATCCCTATTAAAATGGTTTCTAATAAAATGATTTTAGAAATTTGCCTTTTGCCCATTCCTAAGGTCATATAAATACCAAATTCTTTTTTCCTTCGGTTAATTAAAAAGTTATTGGCATATACAATTAGTAACCCTAATACCACTGCCACAAAAATAGATACTATTCCAAGCATTCCAATCATTAAGGTAATAATTTGCTTTTGAGATTCTGATACTTGTAGCATTGCTTGTTGACTATCTAAGGAATTGAACATATAGAATATAGCAACACCTAATACCAATGTCAAAAAGTAGATAGCATAATCTTTGAAGCTTTTTTTCATATTTCGGAAAGATAATTTAAATAACATCGTTCAAATCACCTCCAAGAAGTGTTTGGACTTCTATAATTTTCTCAAAGAATTGTTTTCTACTACTGTTCCCTTTGATTAATTCATTAAAGATTTTTCCATCTTTGATGAAAATAATTCTATCTGCATAACTAGCAGTAAAAGCATCATGTGTAACCATTAAAATAGTGGCATTCATTTTTTGATTTAAGCTTTCAAAACTTTCTAATAATTGCCTTGCTGCCTTACTATCTAAAGCTCCAGTTGGTTCATCTGCTAAAATAAGTTTTGGATCAGTCACAATTGCTCTTGCTGATGCTACTCTTTGCTTTTGTCCTCCTGATATTTGATATGGATATTTTTTTAAGATTTCTGTAATTCCCAATTTTTCTGCTACATTTTTAACTCTATTTTGGATTTCTCTTGGTTTTACTTTTTGGATAGTAAGTGCTAATGCAATATTTTCAAAACAAGTTAAGGTATCTAGCAAATTGAAATCTTGAAAGATAAAGCCTAACTCTTCTCTTCTAAATTTGTTTAAGTTATTTCCCTTTAGTCTAGTAATGTCTTGACCATTAATTAGAATTTGTCCTGCCGTTACTCTATCTATAGTAGAAATACAATTTAAAAGTGTAGTCTTTCCTGAACCACTTGCTCCCATTATTCCTACAAATTCTCCTTGTTCTACTTTGAAACTGACATTATCAATGGCTTTTGTTAAGTTTGATTTGTTTCCATAGTATTTTTCAATGTTTTTCACATCTAACACAGTATTCATTCTTTTTTCTTCCTTTCATCTTTTATCATTATATATTAGTTATAAACTATTTTAAAGTTATTTGCCATTGATTAATGTGACATTAATCTTACATTTTTGTAAGATTAGCTTTTTTTCGATTTTCTCTGTATATACTTATATTTCAGTTTTTTACTGATTTTTCAATACTTTTCGCCATTTATAAAACTTGTCTAAAACTATGAAAAATTATCTTGTTAGTAACAAATTAGTAACACTTTTTATATGGCCAATTAAATCCATCTTCTAGTCCTCGCCTATATACTTTTATAGTGAACTTTCCAAATACTTTTATCAAAATTATTTCTTTTAAACTCATTCCATTAGATATTCTTTTTATTACTTTTTTATCTCTACTACACAAAATAGTATCATCTCCTTTGTTTCAATGATACTATTTTCTGTATAATTATGTCAACTTGTTTTTTTCGACATTTTTGTCGATTTTTGTCTTAACTTGTTTACACCACTTATTGAATTCCGTTCCAGAAATGTAGCGTATAGATATAGAACTTAAATAACCTTTTGCATAAGCATATTGATTCCATTCTGGTATATCTGGCAGTTTTCCATAGTTTTTAAAGTATTCATATACTCCTAATATGCTTTGCTCATAGCAGTATTTCATATCCATACGATCACCCAGTCAATTATACTAAAAATAACATTTCGTTTTAAAATTTAACCTATTTTAGTTCATCAACCAACTTATCTATATAGTCTGCTGCTTTGTCTTCCTCTCTCATATTAATTTCAAATTTCTTCTGTTTTATATAGTTTCTAGCTTCTTCATATTTTTCTTCTTTTAAGAACTTGTCAATTGTATTCAAACTTCTCAAATATTCTTCTTTTGTATTCATGCAATACCATTCTCCAATCTTCTTAGCAAAATATTAACATATCTGACTGCAATTTCACAATTATTTTTTTCTACATAAATATATTCAATATTGTTTACTATTTTACGCATATTTCTCTTCTTTTTGTAGCATAATTTTAAAAATTCCATTGCTGCAAATTTATCTCTTACTAATGATACTTTTATCATCTGCAGTAAGTCATATTTGCTATACTGCTTGATATTTTCTACTCTTTCTAGCATAAAATACTCCTTTTGAGAACTCACTACGGTTCATTACATCTAAAAATTTATATTAAAATACATAAAAAGTCAAGTCAAAAAAGAGGATTATATATATGAAAATTAAGAAGTATAATAATAAGAAAAATATTGTTGCCGAACTAATTTCTAGTGCAAGAAAAAACAAAAATATGGAAAAAGTTGAATTGTCACAAAAATTAGAATTGCATGGAGTTTATTTGCATAGAAATGAAATCTATAGAATAGAAAATAACTTAATGCTAGTTAAAGATTTTGAACTTGCAGCTATTGCAAAAGTATTAGATATTGATTTGAATAAAATTAAAGATTTAATCGATTAATGATAAAGATAGATTATTTTATATAGTCTATCTTTTTCTAATAGATTTACAAAAATCTATAAAACTCATATTGCTAATTGCTCTTAAAGTTCTTGTTG